>JBBKXS010000154.1:0-6482 GCA_037969605.1 Flavobacteriaceae bacterium | reverse complement strand
GTATAATATTTTATGTTAAAAACAAAGAGCCGCAATTTGCGGCTCTTTGTTTTTGATAATTAATGATTTATTGCAAGACGACTTTTTTTCTAATAACACCTTTAGAATTGCTGTCTGTTAATTCTACAATATATATACCAGAAGCTAGCATTGGTGCTTCAATAACATAATCACGGTTAGTTGTTTTACCATTTAAAACCTGTTGCCCTGTCATATTAAATACATTATAATCTGTAGTTTCTGGCAAGTTGTACAAACCAATACTTTTATTTAATGCCACTACCTTAATTTTAGAAAACACATTGTCGTCAATACCTAAAACAGTTTGACCAGCGGTTATAGGTGCATCTGGAGTTGAATTATATGCGAAATCTTTAATCATCCATCCAGATGCATTAAGAGGAACATTTACTCTAGCCCAACCATAATATGTTTTATCTGGACCAGGGCCTGGACCTAGATCCACATACAACCTAAGCCCTAAATATTTATCCGATCCATCACACCATTGATTATTAGGAAAAGCACAACTATTCTGATTCATGGGTTGAAAACTGCCGTTCATCCATGTATTTTGAGAGCTACTTATAATGGCGCTATTATTTAAGCCAAAAGGGTATTGAAAAGAGCCAACACTACTTCCTAATACTGCATTATAAGAACCGTATTGTTGAAATCCTAAAGCATTTTGAGTTCCTATGTATATAATCTTGAAATCGTTAATGGCGTCATTATTTAAGTCAATTACATAATCAGTTCCTCCTAAATTAATAGGGCCAGAATATACAATTTGACCATTAACTTCGGTCAAACCAGCTAATGCAACCGATAAGGCACTGTATTTTACTAAACGTTTAGATAGATTTTTGTGCGTAGTTTTCTTCATAGTTTGAGGTTTACTGTATTTTTTTTAAAGAGGGGTAAACTTAAAAAATTATTTAGCATTTTCCTAATTGAAGAATTGGGTTGATTTAAAAATGACCAGACTTATAATAAAAAGAACCGCTATTGGCGGTTCTTTTTATTATTACGAAAATAGTTTATTACTGTAAAACCACTTTTTTTCTAATTACGCCTTTAGAATTGCTGTCTGTTAATTCTAAAACATATACGCCAGAAGCCAATGTAGGTGCTTCAATGACATAGTCACGGTTATCTGTAGTGCCTTTTAAAACTTCCTGACCAGTCATGCTATAAATATTATATCGTGCCGTTTCAGGTAAATTATACAGCCTTATACTTTTATTTAGTGCTACAACTTTTATTTTAGAAAATACATTGTCATCTATACCTAAAACAGTCTGACCAGCATTTATTGGCGCATTAGGCGTTGAGTTATATGCATAGTCTTTAATTAGCCAATCACTTGCAATAGCTCCTATTCCTATTCGAGCCCAACCATAATGTATAGTATCATCTCCCGGACCAGGACCATTTATTAATTTAAACTTTAAACCTAAATATGCATCACCAATACCTGGGCACCAAAAATCTCCTCCATAAACACAGCTATTATAATTCATCGTTTGGAAACCGTCAATGTTCCAAGCTATTTGACCACTATTAATAGCGGCCCCAAAACTTAATGCAAAAGGATATACAAAAGCGCCACTATTTCCTAAAATTGCGTTACTATAATTAGCAATACTAGAATATGGTGCACATGCTAAAATATTATAAAATCCACTACCAGGAGACCCAAGTGAAGTAGTAGTAGCACTATTAAATTGTCTAATTGCAAAGTCAATAGTTGCATCATTATTAATGTCTAAGGCATAAAAGGCTCCAGCACCACCAACATCAGCAATATCGGTATAAACAATTTGTCCATTCGTTTCGGCCACTCCAGCAATAGCAACAGATAAAGCACCATATTTAGCTAAACGTTTAGAAAATTTTTGAGTAGTAGTTTTTTTCATATCTTTCAAGAAATTAAAGGTTAATTATAATAATATAACCAAGTAATTTAAGGAAATGTAGATATGGTCTTCTAATATATTACTTTTTAAGCAATTAGTGTAATAAATGACAAAAAAAGAGAATAAGAATCTTACACCAGAAAACAAAAAATCAAATTTTGAGATTACCGAAAAAGGCTCATTGGGCCTTTTGGCCTATGGCGATATTGGTTTACGTGCATGGAGAAAGGTGAAACAGGAATTTTATAAAAAAGATTCCGAATGAGCAAAAAAGTATTGTTGATTGGTTGGGATGCCGCCGATTGGAAACTCATCTGGCCCCTAATTGCCAAAGGTCAAATGCCAGCCCTTAAAAAATTGATTGAAAGAGGAGTTTATGGGAATATGGGAACTATGGACCCTCCGTATTCGCCCATGTTATGGTCGTCGGTGGCAACCGGCAAAACACCCGATAAGCATGGTGTTCATGGCTTTATTGAGATCATGCCTAATTTGAAGGGAATAAGACCAGTAACCGTTAATTCCAGAAGCGCTAAAGCCTTATGGAACATTTTGCATCACGAAGGTTATAAAAGCAATGTAGTGGGCTGGTGGCCTAGTTTTCCCGCTGAACCTATAAATGGGACCATTGTTTCTGATAAATTTCAAAAGGTTAAAATTAATCCTAAAGAAAAAAGTCCGATTGTAAATGAAACCATTCATCCTGAATCTTTAACCAAAGACATTCATGATTTGCGCATGTTTCCATGGGAAATAACAGAGGCTCACATTTTACCATTTCTTCCCAAAGCGGCAGAGATTGACCAGGAAAAAGATAAAGGCTTACAATCCTTTGCCAAGATCATGGCCGAAAACACGTCGGTACACGCAGCTTCAACTTTCGTTATGCGTGAAAAGGAATGGGATTTTACGGCTGTATATTATGATTTGATCGATCATTTTTGCCACGCCTTCATGAAGTTTCATCCGCCAAAACAAGGGGCAATTCCTCAAAATTTATTTGATATTTATAAAGATGCTGTGATAGGAGCCTATCGCTATCAGGATATGATGTTAGAGCGTACTTTAGAATTGGTGGATAAAGACACAACCGTTATTGTGATGTCCGATCATGGTTTCGAGTCTGGACATAAGCGTATCTTAAAAATGCCAAAATATCCAGCAGCACCTGCCTTGGAACATCGGCAATTTGGGATTTTCGTGGCAGCTGGACCTAACATTAAACAAAATGAAAAAGTATTTGGGCTTGGATTAATAGATATTGCTCCAACTATATTGAACATTTTTGATCTGCCCATTGGAAAAGACATGGATGGAAAACCGGCATTGGATATTTTCAAGGAGATTAAAATACCTAAATATATTGATAGTTGGGAAGATGTTGAAGGGGATTTTGGCCAGCATAAAAGTGTTGAAGCTGAAGATCAGTTATCAGACGATGAAACTATGCAACAACTGGTAGAGTTAGGTTATATAGAAAAGCCTGATGAAAAAATTGAACATGCTATTTTAAAAACGAGGTGTGATTTAAAACACAACTTGGCGCGGGTTTATTTAGGTAAGAAGGATTATGAAAAAGCAAATACTTTACTGCTTGAGCTTGTTAATAATACCTACCCAGTTTATGAAGAAAAGGACATAAAAAAACCTGAAGAAGGCAAACCCAATCCACAAGGTATAAAAGCAGGAGATCCTATAGTAGATATTATTCCTTATTATATGGATTTACTTACTATAAGTTTGGCTAAAAAGGAATTTGAAAAAGCCGAAAACTATTTAAATGAATTAAGGACTAGGGATAAAAAATTTGAGATCAACACTTATTTCTCTGAAGCCAAAATATTATTGGGAAGAGGCAAGGTAAAAAAGGCTCTGGATGTGCTTACAAAGGCAAAAAACAACAGGCCTAATTCTGAAGTGTGGTATCAGATAGGGAAAATCTATATGCAAACTAATAAGTTTGAAGACGCAAAAGAGGCGTTTGAAAAAGCGCTTGATTTTGAAGTGGACAAAGCGAAATTCCATCAATCTCTTGCCGAATGTTTAATCCGTTTAGGAGACTATGAAGAAGCGGCAGATCATGCCCTGACGAGTATAGAATTGGTAAAATATTTTCCTGAAGCACATTATACTTTGGGTGAAGCCTTAGAAAAGCTGGGAGATTTGGAAAATGCAAAAAAAGCTTACGATACGGCGACAAAGTTAAAACCTCAAACTCATCACCGAGCTGAAAAAGCCATTGAAAATGTTGATGAAAAATTGACTAAACAGCTGGATTTAATAGACAAGACTGATTATAAATACCGAAAAGATCAAATCGTAATTGTTTCCGGTTTACCAAGATCGGGAACGTCTTTAATGATGCAAATGCTCCATAAAGGAGGTCTTGAAGTTTTAACAGATCATAGCAGAAAAGCTGATGATTCCAATCCTAAAGGGTATTTTGAATACGATGCGGTCAAGTCAATCCATAAGGACAATTCTTGGTTGGTAGAGGCAAAAAATAAGTCGGTTAAGGTCGTTGCTCCCTTGCTCAAATTTTTAAGCCCTGAATTCCGCTATAAAGTTGTTTTTATGAATAGAGATCTATCTGAAATTATTAAATCACAACAAAAAATGATAGGTAAAAATCCAGATGTGCTACCTCTAAAATTATTTGAAGCCTACAATAAACAGATGAACCTAGTTGAAACATGGAAGCTAAAAGAACCAGGAGTCGAGCTCATTTATGTTAATTATACAGATGTGCTGAATCATACTGAAGAGACTTTAAACAAAGTATCTTCATTTATCGGTCTGGATTTGAATACCCCCGAGATGATGGCCTGTGTGGACCAGACCTTATATAGAAATAAAGTATAAACTTAAAATGTTTTCGAAATTGTATATGACACAATTTTAGTAGGTTTGCTAAAATAACTTTCTTTTAAAATCACAGTTGAAAATAGTCGAGCAAATAAAACAGCCCATTGCTTATGAGATGGAACTTTTTGAACAAAAGTTCCTGCTCTCCATGTCCAGTAAAGTGGCCTTACTTAATCGAATCACCCATTATATTGTTAACCGAAAGGGAAAGCAAATGCGACCCATGTTTGTCTTTTTGGTTGCAAAAATGATCAATAATGGCGAGGTTAGTGAACGCACCTATAGAGGCGCGTCGGTTATTGAACTAATCCATACAGCAACATTGGTTCATGATGATGTTGTAGACGACAGTAATCGTCGTCGTGGTTTCTTTTCTGTAAATGCTCTTTGGAAGAATAAAATTGCGGTACTTATTGGCGATTATTTACTTTCAAAAGGCCTGTTGCTTTCTATTGATAATAATGATTTTGATTTGTTAAAAATCATTTCGGTTGCTGTACGGGAAATGAGTGAAGGTGAATTGCTTCAAATTGAAAAAGCTCGTCAACTGGACATTACAGAGTCTATTTATTATGACATCATTCGCCAAAAAACAGCGACTCTAATTGCAGCCTGTTGCAGTCTTGGAGCTGCTTCGGTAAAACCAAATTCAACCGATGTGGAAACCTTGCGTAAGTTTGGAGAATTGATTGGTATGGCATTTCAAATTAAAGATGATTTATTTGACTATGGTGAAGAACAAATTGGCAAACCTACAGGGATAGACATTAAGGAACAAAAAATGACTTTGCCCCTTATCCACGTGCTTAACAACTGTTCCAAAAAAGAAAAGTCTTGGTTGATCAATTCAGTTAAAAACCATAATAAAGACAAAAAGAGGGTTAAGGAAGTTATCGCTTTTGTAAAACAGCATGGCGGTTTGGATTATGCCGTTGCCAAAATGAAAGAATTTCAAAAAAAGGCCTTACAACTTCTAGATCAATATCCTGAATCGGAATTCAAAAACTCATTAACTCTCATGGTAAATTACGTAATTGATAGAAAAAAATAATTTTTTTCTCTTCAGGCAACCTTTTGACCAGAACAATATCTCTTTAGGCATACGTTTCGACTTGGATTAGTTAAGAATGATATATTATAGATTTGGGAGGGTTGAATTTAATCAACCCTTCTAAATCATTTAATTAAAAAGCGACTTGTAATCGCCTTTGTTCTTAAAAATCAGGATTATGTTTAATATGGCAACAATCAATGCAGGCCAAATTTTAGATAAATCGTTGTTTGTCAAATTAAAAATTAAAAAAGAAATAGATAACGGGAACAAAACAATAAGAATAAATGAAGACCATTTGTTTAAGATTAAAAAGAGGCCTATTAATATTTCAAAAATGTATAAAAAGGGTAAATAAATAGCCACAGCATCTATAAAATCCCTAGAATTTTCAGGCATTTCACCATACGTTGAAGGTATAAAATGAAAAAATTGATTTAATGCATATATTATTAGAAACACTCCTAATAATGTTCGTAACCAGGGTGTAACCGCTTTATTATTTTCCATAATATCCTATTTAAATTTTTAATTGATACGTTAAATGAATTTTTATAATTCATTAGGTGAAGGTATTAATTGTACTTATTTATAAATATGATAAAAATCATAAATTGGTTATTATATGAAATTCTTCAGATATTTTA
>JBBKXS010000153.1:0-13744 GCA_037969605.1 Flavobacteriaceae bacterium | reverse complement strand
TAGTCTATTGTTTTTTCATGACCATAATCGCTTTCAGAATTCACATTTTTAGAAGCCACTTCACGATGTTTTCTCGTTTCGTTCTTTCCCTTTTCTGAAGAGCCATCGATAATATTTATCCTTATCTTTTTTGAATCGTTTTCATAAACAGCACTGAAAGAACTTAAATTCATTTGTTCGAATGGGTCGTAAGCCACACTAGCTAATTTTAAATCTGAAATGTGAGAAGGTGCTGTCCATTGATGCCAAGATTTATTGACATCGACCTCTTGATTGTTTTCTACAGTTGTTTTAGTGTCTTTTAATGCCTCCGACTCAGATGTATTGTTTTTGCAACTTATAAGCAGCAAACTAAATATGCTAAAAGCCATTATTATTTTGAGAGATATGAGTTTTAGTTACATAGTTTCTCTTTTTTAAGCATGGCTTCTATTTGATGAATACGCGAATTCAATGCACTTAAGGCAATGTCTTTGCTATTCGAGTCCGCCGTTAAATCGTCAATTTTTTTATTTTGATTGTTGATGATGCTTTGTTGTTCTTGTATGGCTTTAATAAGTATTGGGATGAGTTCGGTATAATTAATTCCAAGTGTGTTATTGTGTTCAGTATTAGTTGTAATAAGCTCTTTTAATATAGGTTGAACTTCTTGAGCGATTAAACCTATCGATTTCTGGGAAGCTTCTGGATTTGATTTCCAGTTATAACTTACGGGTCTTAATTGCATGATTTCATCCAGACCATAAGAAAGGTTTTTAATATCTTGTTTTAAACGTTGGTCAGAACTATGTACGACTTTACCACCAACAAATACATCGCCACCATTGTGTTGTAGATATAATGTAGATGGCTGGACATTTTTACGTGCCATGATTTCATTATTGTCAAACACTAAATTTTCATCTTGTTTATCACCTATAATCATATAACCACCAGTGCCTAAACTAGCATCTGTACCATTCATAACATGTAATTTTACTTGTGGTAAATGCGTGCCAATACCGATATTTCCGTTTTTTAGCACGGTTAAAGCGTTTGCTCTATTTGAATCATCGCTTCCATTACCTATTTCAAATAAAGGATCAATATTCCTCCATTCATTTGAGTCACCTCTTCCAATATTGTAGGTTCCTAAGGCAGTAGAGTTATAGCTTTGAGCTCTAGTTGAATTTCCAATTGATAGTGAATAATCTCCTGAAGCTATTGTTTGATAACCAATTGCTGTTGAGTTTTCTCCGGATGCTTTTGTACTGTTCCCCATTACCGTAGAATATTTACCAGAAGCAATAGTATTTGTTCCCATTGCGGTAGATGATTCTCCTACTGATTTAATATTATTGCCAATTGCAATAGATTTTAATCCAGATGCTAAAGTATTTACTCCTATTGCTATGGAATTAGCATTTGTTGCTGAAGCCCCTAATCCCATGGCCATAGCGCCATTCCCTGATGCCTCGGTATTTAATCCTGACGCAAAAGAATATGCGGATAATGCTTTAGTGTTTTCCCCCATGGCTATAGAATAATCTCCTAAAGCTATTGTAGAAAGACCCATAGCAGTTGATGCAGTCCCTGAAGCTAGGGTTCTAATTCCTAGTGATATTGAATTTTCACCTTTAGCTCCATGGCTTGTAGAAGTACCATTTGAAAGGCTTAAGTCTACAGCATTTAAACCAATATTTCCATAGTTATTTGGGTCTCGCCCTTTTAATCTCCATCCAATACCATTGCCCTCATCCATAGCTTCAAGACCAGAATTTGGACTACTAGAACCACCAGAATATTTGGCGTCTGCATATTCCTTAGTTATTAAAGATTTAGGGTCTATTATTTCAGACAGATCAAAACTAGGGGCCGTAATGGTACCGTTTTTTAAAATGGTTAAGGCGTTGCTAGGGTTTGCCCAACCATTTCCTATTTCAAATATAGGATCAGTTTCTATCCAATCAAAAGGACTACCACCACCTATATTATATTTACCCATAGCAGTTGACATATAAGCTTCAGCTTTTGTATCTTTACCTATGGCCATTGATATAAATCCTGAAGCCACTGCACCAAATCCTATTGCTGTTGATTCATTTCCCAATGATTGGCTTGTATGTCCTAAAGCAACAGAATGATCTCCTGATGCAATTGAATTACGTCCCATAGCTAGGGAATTAGTACCAGAAGCTGAAGCACTTAATCCAACAGCAAAAGTATGTAGGCCTAAAGCTCCATACGAAGTAGAGTTACTTACGGCTGTGCTCAAGTCCATTGCTCCCTGCCCAATGTTCCCATAATAAGCAGGATTCCGTCCAATCAATCGCCATCCCAAACCATTGCCTTCATCTATGGCTTCGAGGCCAGTTGATGAACCACCACCAGAATAATTGGCGTCGGCATATTCTTTGGTGATTAAAGATTTGGCATTCGTAATTTCAGAAATATCAAAACTTGGAGCTGTAATGGTCCCGTTTTTTAACACCGTTAAGGCATTGCTACGATTTGCATTATCAATACCATTCCCAATCACTAATAGAGGTTCAGTTTCTATCCAAGCATTAGCAGTTCCACTTATAACATTATAAGTACCTAATGCAAAACTTTTAAATGATTGAGCAACGATATTGTCCCCTAATGCCATTGAATAGTCGCCTCTTGAATTTGCGTAATTTCCAATAGCTGATGAATTAGTTCCGACCGCATTAGTGTATGACCCTATAGCTTTAGAAAAAATCCCTACGGCTTGTGCATTCAATCCAGCAGCAAAAGAGTTACCACCTGTGGCCCCAAATAAATTATTTGATGAAAAACTTCGGCTTAAATCAATAGCATTTACACCAATATTGCCATAGTTAGCAGGATCGCTACCAATTAATCGCCAACCTATGCCATTGCCTTCGTCTATAGCTTCAAGACCGCTATTTAAACCAGTATCAGTAGTAGCTGACGACGTTTCTGTTGTATTTGAAGTTGATTCAATTATTGGTAGATTCACCCAAGAAACATTACCATTACCATCAGTTTGTAATATTTGACCAGAATTACCATCACCTATTGGTAAGGCATAGGCATAATTTTCGGTTTGTATATTGGTATTGGTATTATCAGTATCTGTTTGGTCATTGCCCGAAGTGCTTGTCGTATTTGAATCTGTATTTGTTAAATTAATACCATCTAATTGCACACTTTTAATGGCCCGCATAAAATCTTCACCGTATTGAATGTATACGCCTTCAATGGAGATCATTTTTGGTGAGAACTTTGGTCTTGGAATATTAAGTATTTGGCTGCCATCGATTGACACTTTTAGTGCCGACTTATTATAATCAATTAGGATGTGCCTCCAAATAGCTTCTTTGCCTTCCAAAGCGGGCTTATACTCTTTAAATGATTCTTTTGTGGGTGAAGGATTGAATAAATTATGTTCTAAAATGGCGCCATGTCGCGCAATATTTAAGGGGAAGGTTACAACCTTACCTAAATTTGTGGTTTCTTTGCCATCTCCAGGACCCTCCCAAAATCGTATATTATAGTATTGATAGTTTATTGAATTTTGAACGATATCGAAATAAGCATCGAACTCTAATGTGAAGGTATCTGACAGGTAATTTTTAGAATCCATTAAAGGCGTGATAATCGATTTATTGCCAAAACGAATTACTTTTTGTCCTTCAAAGGTTTTGATTTCTGCAGAGCCTTTTATTAAGTCCCATTTTGAAGGGAAATTGCCATCCGGTTCATTTGCTGGATTGTCTTGGAAAGTTTGCGATGCTATGTTGCCATAAACACTTATTAACAAAATTAGAATTGCAGTTTTTAAGTGTTGCATGATTTTTTGTTTTTAAAAAGAAAAGGGAAACAACATGGAACCTTAATTTAAAATTTTAGTTATTTCCCGTTTTCAGGAATTAATTAATAGCGTCTTTTATTTCTTAATAAGCTTAATGCTTTTTACAATTTTATTTTTGAGCGTCACCTGTAATTTATAAGACCCTTGTTTTAAATGGTCAATACTCAAATAGATTTTTGAAGGATCAACCTTTAAATCTTGCTCTGGCTTTTCAGTGGTTTTCATTATTAAATTTGTGGTAGACTTTTGTAATACTATAAATGTAGTGTGCCTTTATCGTGTTACATATCAGTATTGTAACAATTGATAGCACTATTGTAACATGAATTGAAAAGAGTTTGGAATTACTTGGTTTCTTGGTATTCGTTTGGGGTGCAATTATAAATTTCTTTAAAACAAGAACTAAAATAGGATGGTGAATTAAAACCAACTTGGTAAGCGATTTCAGAAATAGTAAGATCTGTTTGTTTTAATAAATTTTCGGCCAGTTTAACACGCTGTGTTTTTAAAAACTCACTTGTAGATAAACCTGTTAAGGCTTTTATTTTTCTATGCAGTTGCATGCGACTCATTAGCATTTTATCACTAATGTTTTGTGATTTAAAATCTGGATTGGCAATATTAATTTCTAATATTTGGTGCAGTCGTTTTATAAATTGTTGTTCAACTGTAGATGGTAGTCCATCTATTAGTTGAAAATCAAATTCCCGTTGGTATCGCTGTTGTAATTGATGCCTGAGTTGGATAAGTTTTTCTACCCTAACTTTTAGTTTCTCACTATTAAAAGGTTTGGTAATGTAAGCATCGGCTCCCGTTTTCAATCCTAGTATTTCGTTTTCTTCGCCTACTTTAGCGGTTAATAAAATAATTGGTATATGACTTGAGCGTTCGTCAAATTTTAAGGTATTACAAACCTCAATACCATCTTTTATTGGCATCATAATATCACAAATGATTAGATCTGGAATAAGTTTAAGGGCTTTATCTATACCTTGTTTGCCGTTATTAGCTTCGGTTGTTTTATAAGAATCGCCAAAAATCGATACTATAAATTCCCGAATATCTTTATCGTCTTCAATAATTAGTAATAATGGCGTCTCATTATTAATGGATACTTTATTATCTTCAGTGTTAGCGTTTACATTATCTAGTAGTGTTTCGCTAAATATATTGTCTTCCATAATAATTTCGGAAGAATTAAAATAGGATCTTTCTATAGGTAAGGTAACCGTAAATTGAATATCGTCTCGGTTCATTGTGTTAGCAATAATATTTCCATGAGATAAAATAGCCAATTCTTTTACTAAGGCGAGTCCAATACCAACGCCATCAGACGTATTTTGCTTTTGATAATAGCGCTGAAATAGTTTAGGTATTTCATCATCTTTAATGGTATTACCATTATTAATAACGGTAAGAATAATTTGTCCGTCCTGAATTTGTGTATTTAAAACTACGTGGCCATTTACCGGGGCATACTTTATGGCATTTTGCAACAAATTAGTTACAATTTTTTCGATGACATCGGCGTCAAACCATACATTATCTAAAGCTATGGATTGGTATATAAATTGTATTTGTTTGTCTTTTGCTTTATATTCGAAGGTTGCTGCAAGTTGTTTTAAAAACAATCCTAAATTTCCTTTCCGTACTGTTAATTTCAAACTTCCAGATTCTAACTTTGATAGATCTAATAGTTGATTGACTAAATTTAAAAGACGATTTGAGTTTCGGTGTACTAGAGCCAATTCTCTTTTATCTTCTTTGGACAAATCTGGTTTTTTCAATTGCCTTTCTATTGGACCCGCAATAAGCGTAAGCGGGGTTCGAAATTCATGCGAAATATTCGTGTAAAGCTTAGTTTTAAAATCATCCAGTTTTTTTAAGCGCTCGGTTTCAGCATGCTCAAACTGCAATTGCATTTTTATTTGCCAACGCCATTTTAAGTAATTATAAATATTATAAACAACAATTACTAAAAATAAAAAATAGCTGATAATGGCTATGGTACTAAAATACCAAGGTTGATTGATGGTAAATTTAAAAATGGCAGGTGTGGTGTTCCATACACCATCGTAATTGCTGGAAATTACCTTAAACGTATAATTATTTGGTGGCAGATTGGTATAATGTGCATTATTATCGTTGCCTGCTTCTATCCAATCCTCATCATGATTTATAAGTTGGTATTTATAAGCATTCCGTTCTGGTTGTGAAAAGTGTAAACTTGAAAAGGTAAAAGTGACTGTATTTTGTTGATAGTTAAAGGCGCTATTTTGGGCTAACGGATGATCTATTGTAAAAATTTGAAACCCAGTAATAATGGTTTTGGGTTGTATAGGGTTAAAACTAATTTGATTTGGTTGAAACCAATTAATGCCTTCTAGTCCTCCAAAATAAAGGGTTCCTTTAGAATCTTGGTAATAAGCCCCAGTGTTAAATTCTAGCGCCTGTAATCCATCATTATTATTAAAATTTTCAAATATAATTTTAGAGTTTGCTTCTAGATTAGCCTTGCTTAGGCCATTGTTTGTGCTCAACCAAAGGTTGTTCTCTGTATCTTGTAAAATTCCATAAATAACATTGTTTGGCAGACCATCTTGTACGGTATATGATTGTATATATTGGGTTATTGTATTTAAACGCTTTAACCCGTTTCCATTGGTGCCAATCCATAAAATATCATCTGAAAAGTAAAGTGATTTGATTTTGTCTTCAACACCTTTAATTTTCGAAAAGGTTTCAGTGCTTGAATCAAACTTAAAAAGTCCATTGTGTTCGGTTCCTATCCATGAAGTATTATTGTTGCCTATTGCTAAAGTTTTGATATCGTTTGTTGTAAGCTCCGAATTGTCTTTATGGTATTGCTTTAATATGCCCTTATTTTTATCGTATAATATTATACCATTGCTTTCGGTACATAACCAACTTTGATTTTTTGATTGATTAACAATACGCCAAATAGTTAAATCTTTAATTTCGGGGAATGATTTGAATTGACCTTTGCTATCAATAATATTCAAACCAAATCCCTGATGACCAATCCACAGTTCATCATCTTGAAAGGAAAGGCTTATAATTCTATTACTTAAAAGTGGAGAATTTGTGGTGGTATAGGTTAAATAGACATCAGTTTTTAAATCAATAAAAGTCAGCCCCTTTCCTGATGTGCCAACCCATAAATTATTATCATTATCTGTTGTAATGCTTCTCACAACATCAACGTTAACTGTTTTGGGTACTTGGTCGTTGGTAAGAACATTGAATTTAATTAAATGTTGATCGTAATAACTTGCTCCTGTACCATCAGAGCCTAGCCAAATATTGCCAGTGACATCTTCAAACAAACATAGGATGTCGTTGTAATGTATAGCGAACGGATTGTTCTTATTTGCTTTGAAATTGTTGATTTCGCCTGTATTTAAATCAAACAAATAGGCTCCGTTACCATAGGTAGCAATCCATAACCTGTTTTTGCTGTCAATATGCAAATCTTCAATATTGAGGTCATGAGGTAATTCTGTGCTCTTGAAAGGCCTAATTATTTCGTCATCCGAACCTTTATAGAACAAACCATTACCAAAGGATCCCAACCAAAGTGTGCCGTTTTTAGATTGTTCTAATGCACTAAAATTTGTTTTTGGTGTATCCAGAACTTTTATTTCGTTATAAGCTCCAGATGAACTTATTTTAAAAACAGCTTCAGATGCTGAAACAACGATATCATTATCAATTTGCTTAAAATTGTAAATACTTTTTTGAAGGTCTTGGGATTTTAGAATTTGCAGGGTGTCTTTTGTGTTGTAATCTATTTTATATAAACCATTTCCATAAGTACCAATATAAAAGTTAAACTGCTTATCCTGAAAAATGTTGCTAACATTCGGGATTGAAGATATTGACCTAAAACTATCAGTAGAAGGTTGATACAATTCTAAATTACCAGAATTGGTAACAATCCATAAGCGATTTTGTTTGTCTATGTAGACTTTACCCAATTTACTAAAACTTGGTCTTGTGATGTCTTCAAACTGTTTGTTGTAGTGAATGAATTTTTTCCCGTCATATTTGTTTAGTCCGTCTTGGGTAGCAAGCCATAAATAACCAATACTATCTTGAGCAATATCGATGACGCTGTTTTGTGATAAGCCATCATTAATGGTTAAGGTTTTAAAAGCAAACTGTTTTTGATTGATTGAATCTTGGGCAAAACAAACCAGTGAACTTATAATAAAAGCATAAATACAACAAAACTTAATTCGATTCAACATACAGAGAAACCATAATTTAACTTTAGTATCGATTAAGCCATTAGAAGTGGAGTGTTTTTTGTAATACTTTTACTATAGTAACAATATAGTGAAAAGGATTATAATAAAAAAGCCCAAACATTAAGCTGGGCTTATATTTAGATTTTCATATGGGTTAATCTCTCAAAATGCGCCTCGACCTTGACAGAGTTAGCCATCGCCTTTTCTTTTTATATACGTTTTTAGACTAAATAATAAGAGATTATTTCTTTTTAAACATACTATCCATTATGGTCATTAAGCCTTTAAAAGCAAAATATATTGCTAGGATCGAAATTATGCCTCCAAGGATTAAAATAGGGTAGTACATTGTTTTTTCCATATTGCTGAATGCAATGTATAAAAGTGATGGGCCAATAAACATACAGATTAATGATAGGCCCATTTTATTTAGGCCTTTATAAAGTATATCCTTATCAGTTCTGCTTGTTTCCATCAGTATAGTTTTTAATTGCCATGCGTACGTTCTGATATTTAACCAATAATTTTTGAGCTTCATCTTGAGATATGTTAAGCTCATTCATTATCATTTTTGTTCCCCTATCCACGAGTTTATTATTGTTCAATTGCATATCGACCATTTTATTCCCTTTTACATGTCCTAACTTAATCATTGTGGCAGTTGTAATCATATTTAATACTAGTTTCTGTGCAGTTCCAGCTTTCATACGGGAACTTCCCGTGACGAATTCGGGTCCAACAATAATTTCAATAGGAAATTTAGCGATTTGAGATAAGGGACTATTGTGATTACATGTGATACATCCTGTTGTAATATGATGATCATTACAAGAATTTAGCCCACCAATCACATAAGGAGTTGTACCAGAAGCCGCTATGCCAACGACCACATCTTTTTTTGAAATATTATAGTGAAGTAAATCGTTCCAAGCTTGGGTTGTTGAATCTTCGGCGAACTCGACCGCTTTACGAATTGCGGTATCACCGCCGGCAATCAAACCTATCACCAAATCATGGGAAACACCAAATGTTGGGGGACATTCTGAAGCATCAAGGATACCGAGGCGACCGCTTGTACCTGCCCCAATGTAAAATAACCTGCCTCCTTTACTTAGTTTTGTAACGATTTCACCTACTAAAGGTTCGATTTTAGGGATTGCTTTTTCAACTGCATAAGCCACTTTTTTATCTTCATCATTAATGTTGACAAGCAACTCACTAATAGTCATCTTTTCCAGATGATTATAGTTTGAATCTTGTTCTGTGGTTTTTGTGAAGTCCATACTTCAAAAATACGGAATTTTGGTATGCGTTAGGGATTGAACGATATGTTTGAGCTTTTTTTATTGCAATTATTTTATGATAAAAAAGCGAGTAGCGAAAGCAGAATCCTAAATTTAATTTAGGCTAAGGCAAAAAAAAGCTTCCTTTTACAGAAGCTAATGCTTATAACGAATTGATAATACTGTTAAAGGTTTTACTCGGACGCATGGCATGGCTTACCAATGTTGGATCTGGCATAAAATACCCACCAATATCAACTGGCTTGCCTTGGACAGCATTAAGTTCGGAAACTATCAGGGCTTCGTTGGATTTGAATTTATTTGCAATAGGAGCGAATTGATTTTTTAGTTCCAAATCTTCATTTTGATTAGCCAAGGTTTCAGCCCAATATAGTGCCAAATAAAAATGACTACCTCTATTGTCTAATTCACCAGCTATTCTTGAAGGTGATTTGCCATTTTCTAACAGCCTTTCAGTGGCCTTATCCAAAGTATTGGCCAAGACTTTTGCCTTCGGATTATTATTGGCATTTGAATAATGTTCTAGTGAGACCGCAATTGCTAAAAATTCACCTAGTGAATCCCAGCGTAAATGATTTTCTTCTAAAAATTGTTGCACGTGTTTAGGTGCAGAACCCCCAGCGCCAGTTTCAAATAATCCACCACCATTCATTAAGGGTACAATGGATAACATTTTTGCACTGGTACCAACTTCAAGAATAGGAAATAAATCGGTTAAATAATCACGCAACACATTTCCTGTTACAGAAATGGTGTCTTTACCATCTTTAAGGCGTTGTAAAGTAAACTGAGTTGCATCGATTAGAGGCAAAATTCTTATGTCTAAATCTGCAGTGTCATAATTTTTCAAATACAGCTCTACTTTTTTGATCAGTTCGGCATCATGTGCTCTATTTTTATCCAACCAAAAAAGGGTAGGAGTATGTGTTGCCTTTGCTCTAGATACCGCTAATTTTACCCAGTCTTGTATTGGGGCGTCTTTTGTTTGGCACATTCTCCAGATATCACCGTCTTCAACTGTATGCTCTAATATGACTTTATTTGAAGCATCTATTACTTGTACTTTACCATTGGTTGTGATTTCAAAGGTCTTATCGTGAGAACCGTATTCTTCTGCTTTTTGTGCCATTAGTCCAACGTTAGGAACTGTACCCATTGTTGTAGGATCAAATGCCCCATGTTTTCTACAAAAGTCAATTGTTGCAGCATACACACCAGCATAACTGCTATCAGGAATTACGGCCTTAGTATCTTGTAGTATCCCATTAGCATTCCACATTTGACCTGAAGTACGTATCATTGCTGGCATGGAGGCATCAATAATGACATCGCTAGGTACGTGGAGATTTGTAATGCCTTTTTCCGAATTCACCATGGCAATGCTAGGGCCATTTTTATAAACTGCATCAATTTCAGCTTCAATTGATTTGCGCTGGCTTTCTGGTAATTCTTGGATGCTTTGTAAAAGATTTCCTAACCCAGAATTGACGTTAACTCCTAAATCACGAATAGTTTTACCGTTCTTTTCAAAAACATCTTTAAAAAAAACTTTCACTGCATGTCCAAAAATGATAGGGTCAGAAACCTTCATCATGGTACCTTTCATATGCAATGAAAACAAGACGTCTTTTGATTTGGCATCACTGATTTGTTCTTTGAAAAATTCAAGCAATGCTTTTTTGCTCATCACTGTGGCATCAATGATTTCACCTTTAATTAATGGAAAACTATCTTTTAATACAGTTTTGTTACCTGAAGAATCTGTGTGGACGATTTTAATATTTGTAGCCTCGGTTAGCGTTAGTGATTTTTCATTATGTGCAAAATCCCCATGATCCATGGTTGCTACATGTGTTTTCGAATTTGGTGACCAAGCACCCATGGAATGTGGATTCTTTTTCGCATAATTCTTTACGGCATTTGGTGCGCGTCTATCAGAATTCCCTTCACGTAGTATAGGATTTACAGCACTCCCCTTAATCTTATCGTAACGGTCCTTTATTGATTTTTCTGTATCATTTTTAGGCTCATCAGGATAATTTGGTAAGTTATAGCCTTTACTCTGCAATTCTGAAATAGCGGCTTTTAACTGTGGTATGGATGCACTTATATTTGGTAGCTTAATAATGTTTGCCTCTGGGCTTTTAGCTAAATTTCCCAATTCAATTAAATCATTTGGGATTTGTTGCTCTTTAGTTAAGATATCTGAAAAGGTAGCGATTATACGACTCGCCAATGAAATGTCCTTGGTTTCAAATGTAATGTTTGAAGATGCAGTAAAGGATTGGAGTATTGGTAAAAGTGATTGAGTTGCCAAAGCTGGGGCCTCATCTGTTTTGGTATAAATGATTGTGGGTGTATTTGCCATCTATGTTTATTATAATTACAGGAAACAAAACGCTTGTTTTAAAGCCTTGCAAATATACAAAAAACATATAGTTTACACAGTTTAGTAAAGCCCATTGGGAAGTTTTTAGATGGAATAAAAATAAAAAGTAATTGAAGGAATGAAGTATCTATAAATAACAAAAGCCATATCATGGTAGCGAACTACTTTGACATGGCTTTCTTTGAAACAGTTACTTCATGATCTAATTGACATTGCTGCCAAATGAGCCGATTAGAATTTTCATCCAGAATCGTCCTTTTCAATTCAAGTTTCACTATTTCAACGAAACATCTTGTAACTTTCAATATGCATTGACCTGCTACTCGAGTGTTTCGGTTAATTGTTTTTCTTGATGTTTCTTTTTTTACACTTCGTTTTCACGTCACGTACGTTCAAAAACATTACCTCCTATCTCAATGTTCACTTTCGTTCCCATTTCCTTCAGTGGCTTTCCACTCTACCAGTTTCGGCCTACTTGCGCATGCCGTACTTTTTAAAGCTTCATGATCTTTTGGCTTCCCATGCCTACACATGGTGTCTAAAGACCTCAAAAAACAATTTAATAAAGAACGTTACTTTATACGATGTTTACACAAACCCGACTTTGACATCTTGACCAACACAAGTGTTGTTGTTTAATCGTTTGGCTAATGTATGGTAACAAATGAAAAAAACAAATTTTTAGTCCATTTAGATATGAACTTTTTATGAACTAATGTTATTAACAATAGTTAATAAAAAAAGCCTTGAGAATTCAAGGCTTTTATGACTGTATTTATGAAGTACTTAATTTCTAACTTCTTTAATTCTTGCTTTTTTACCAGTAAGACCTCTAAAATAGAAGATTCTGGCACGTCTCACTTTACCTCGTTTGTTTACTTCAATTTTTTGAAGTGCAGGTAAGTTCACTGGGAAGATACGTTCAACACCAATGGTACCTGACATTTTTCTGATGGTAAAGGTTTCAGAACTTCCTGTTCCTTTACGTTGTAGTACCACACCTCTAAAAAACTGAGTTCGTACTTTTTCTCCCTCTCTAATTTCATAATAAACTGTGATGGTATCACCAGCTCCAAACTCAGGAAAGTCCTTTCTTGTTACAAATTCGTCTTGTACAAATTTTACTAAAGAATTCATTTGTTTAATTTTAAATGGTTGATTCAAACTAACATTCACGTATCTCGCCAGAGGTTAATCTGAAATTGGCTGCAAATTTAAATAATAATTGACAACCTACAATGAATAATGAAGTTATTTTTCATCCAATAAATCAGGTCGTCGTTCTTTGGTGCGTTGGTAGGCTTGTTCCTCCCTCCATTTTTCAATTTCAGCAAAGTTTCCACTAAATAAGACCTCGGGGACTTTCATGCCCTTATATTCCCTTGGCTTAGTATAAATTGGAGGGGCCAATAAATTATCTTGAAACGAATCGGTCAAAGCAGATGTCTCATTGCCCAAAACCCCAGGTATCAATCTAATAATTGCATCACAAAGTACCGCAGCCGCAAGTTCACCGCCTGAAAGCACATAGTCACCAATTGAGATTTCCTTTGTAATGAATTTATCTCGAACGCGCTGATCCACGCCTTTATAATGCCCACAGAGAATAATGATGTTCTCCTTAAGTGAGATTTGATTAGCCATACTCTGGTTGAGACGTATTCCATCTGGAGTCATGTAAATAATATCGTTATAAGTTCTTTCGGCCTGTAATTTTGAGATGCACTTATCGATGGGTTCAATGGTCATCACCATGCCTGCACCACCACCAAATTGTGTATCGTCGATAGATTTATATCTATCAGAGGTGTAATCCCTTAAATTATGAAAATGTACACTTACTAAATCAGCTTCAATAGCACGTTTTAGAATGGAAGCTTCAAATGGACTTTTTATGAGTTCTGGTAGAACTGTGACGATATCGATTCTCATTATATAAAAT
>JBBKXS010000152.1:0-9809 GCA_037969605.1 Flavobacteriaceae bacterium | reverse complement strand
GTCCAAATACTGCAGGCCAATCCATATCTTGTGTTATTGGCAAGCTTTACAGCTTCTGAATGTGATCTAAAGCTCATGGCGACCAATACAGGACCAAAAATTTCTTCCTGTGCAATGGTTGATGAGGGTGAAACATCGGTAAATAAGGTTGGTGGATAGAAATAGCCGGATGTTGGACATTTCCATGAGGGTTGCCAAAGTGTATTGCCTTGATCAACTCCCAGTTTCACGAGGTCTTCAATTACCTTTAGTTGCACTGGAGCTACAATCGCTCCAATATCAATACTTTTATCCAAGGCATTACCAATTCTTAAGGTCTCCATTCTGGCTCTAATTTTTTTGTAGAGCTTCTCTGCCACACTTTCTTGAACCAATAATCTGGAGCCTGCGCAACACACTTGACCTTGATTAAACCAAATGGCATCAACCACACCTTCAACAACACTATCTAAATCGGCATCGTCAAAAACAATAAAAGGAGATTTGCCACCAAGTTCTAAAGAGAGTTTTTTGCCAGAACCAGCCGTTGCCCGTCGTATAACTTTACCAACTTCGGTAGAACCAGTAAACGCAATTTTATTCACCTCTTTATGATTTACAAGTGCTGCTCCAGTAGGACCATGACCTGTTATAATATTGACAACACCATTGGGCAATCCAATTTGTTGGCAAATTTCAGCAAATAGCAATGCCGTTAAAGAAGTAAATTCTGCAGGTTTTAAAACAATGGTGTTTCCCATAGCAATGGCTGGAGCAATTTTCCAGGACAACATCATTAATGGGAAATTCCAAGGTATAATTTGACCAATGACACCAACTTCTTTATAGTCTTTTAATTCTGTATCCCTCAATTGAGCCCATCCGGCATGATGGTAAAAATGTCTTACAACTATCGGAATGTCGATATCTCGTGTTTCTCTAATGGGTTTTCCATTATCCATAGATTCCAAAACCGCAAAAAGACGAGAATGCTTTTGAATTTGCCTTGCCAAGGCATATAAATATCTGGCTCTTTGGTGTGAACCAATTTTAACCCATTCTGGCAACGCTTTTTTTGCTGCAGCTACAGCTTTATTGACATCGGTTTCGTTAGCTTCAGAAATTTGAGCTAATGTTTCTTTAGTTGAAGGGTTTATACTATCAAAATAGTCTCCAGATGAAGGAACTATCCACTTTCCGTCAATAAATAATTTGAAGGTTCTTTTATGTTTTTCTAAAAACTGAATGGCTTCATCGGCACTTTCCGGAGCAGGTCCGTATTCCATTGTTTCGTAAATGTCTTTTACTTTCATAATATTATTTTTAAGCCATTGGATGTCTAAATGCTGCTGAATAACGTCCGGTAACAAAATGTTCTAACTGTCGCTCTATATCTCCTAACAAGCTACTCGCCCCAAAACGGAATAATTCAGGTGAAAGCCAGTCGTTACCAAGTTCTTCTTTTATTAACACCAGCCAGTTTATGGCTTGTTTTGCTTTACCAATTCCACCAGCTGGTTTAAAACCAACTTTAAATCCTGTTAATTCATGGTAATCTCTAATGGCCCTTATCATCACTAGGCTAACCGGAATGGTTGCATTTATAGGCTCTTTGCCTGTGCTTGTTTTAATAAAATCGGATCCTGCCATCATGCTTACCCAACTTGCCTTTGCAACTTTGGTGTAAGTTGGTATTTCTCCAGTTGCCAAAATAGTCTTCATATGAGCTTCACCACAAGCTTCCCTGCATGCAGCAACCTCATTGTAAAGTCCTCTCCAATCCGAATTAAGCACGAGTCTTCGGCTCACAACAATATCAATTTCTTTGGCGCCAGCTGCAACCGATAATTTAATCTCTCTTAACTTCTCCTTTAAGGGAATATTTCCTGCCGGAAATCCTGTGGAAACTGCAGCTATGGGTATGGCCGAATCTTTTAAGCCTTTTACAGCATCTTTAATAAGATTATGATATACACAAACAGCACCAACCTGTAAATTGACATCTTTCATTCCCATGGTTTCCAATAGGTCTAATCGCACAGGGGATTTTGCTTTTGCACAGAGTCTAAGGACATTACTTTGGGTATCGTCACCAGAAAGTGTTGTTAAATCAATACAACTTATTGCCTTTAACAACCATGCGGCTTGCCATTCTTTTTTTACAGATCTGCGACCTGCCAGTGTTGTCGCTCTTCTTTCGACCGCACTTTTATTAATATTAATGTCTTTAAAAATAGTAGCATCAAATGGAATGCCTTCATTCCTTTTAATGTGTGATATGGGTATATGATTAGACTTCATTGAATTATCCTTCACTATTTTATTTGCCATAAAACGTATGGTTTAAAATTTTTAGAACGTTAAAAATAATAAATCCTAAAGGATTTAAAGTATTGTTTTTAGAATTAAAGGCTTGTGTTCTGGTTTCTCATCGGCAATGATATAAGCTAAATCCATAAATTCCCAAGCTTTTTCAAAATTGGATTCCGTATTAGAATACAGTATGGCCAATTCCTCATTCATTTTTACATGATCTCCAATCTTCTTTTTTAAGCGTATTCCAGCTCCATAATCTATTTCGCTATCTTTAGTTTCTCTTCCAGCTCCTAATTTAACCGATGCCAAACCAATGTCCAAAGCATTTAATTCATGGATATAGCCGCTTTTTTTACTTCGATAAGCTTGATGAAATTTAGCGCTAGGCAACAATTCGGTATGATCAATGACTTTAATATCTCCACCTTGTGCCGCAACAAGTTCCTTAAATTTTTCATAGGCTTTCCCTGAGGCAATTATCTTTTTTAATAGTTCAATAGCTTCCTTTTGCGTTTTAGCAGCTTCACCAAGCACTAACATATGGCTTCCCAATTCCAAGCACAATGCTGTTAAATCTTCTGGCCCATGACCTTTTAAAGTATCAATAACTTCTTTAATTTCTAATGCATTCCCAATCGTAAATCCAAGTGGTTCACTCATTGAAGTAAAGACGACGATGACTTTCTTATTCATTTTAGAACCAATCCCAATCATCATTTGGGCCAATGCTTCAGCCTCTTCAACCGTTTTCATCATAGCTCCATAACCTACTTTAATATCGATAACAATAGCATCGGCTCCACAGGCCAGTTTTTTACTCATGATACTGGATGCAATCAAAGAAATATTCTCGACAGTTCCAGTAACATCCCGAAGTGCATAAAGTGCTTTGTCGGCAGGAACCAAATTCTCATTTTGGCCACAAACTACAATATTGTGTTTTTTGATGTTATCTATAAATTCCTGTTTAGTCAAATCGACAGATAAACCTTTTATAGACTCCATCTTATCTAGGGTGCCTCCAGTATGCCCAAGACCTCTTCCCGACATTTTTGTAACAGGAACTCCAGCTGCGGCAACTAAAGGCGCAAGTACCAAAGTGGTTTTATCGCCAACGCCACCTGTACTATGTTTATCAACCTTAATACCCTTAATTTCCGACAAATCAATAAGATCCCCTGAACGCATCATGACGTCTGTAAATATGGCGGTTTCGTCTTTAGTCATTCCTTCATAATATACCGCCATCAAAAATGCCGAGACTTGATAATCTGGAATTTCTCCAGAAAGAAAACCATCAATTATAATTTTGTAGTCTTCTTTAGTTAATTCGAATCCGCTTCTTTTTTTAATAATTAATTCAATCATGCCATAAAAGTATAAAAAAGATAGTCTATAGGGGTAATCTCATAAAATTAATAACCCGTGTTTTTTATAAATCGTACTGCTCCAAAGTTATAAATTGCTGCTTGTTTTTCATTCAAACATAAAAAACTTAATTTTAGGATTTCATGTCAATTCATAATACGTCATGATAAACTATTGTCTTTTATATGATTTCGATCTCTGAATTAATCCAACTGCAAAACATCACAATTAAAGATCATTCAACTTTAGTTCATCTTATTGAACACATTTATCCCCCAGCCTACAGCTATTTATGGAAAAATGAAGATTGCATTTTTTATTTTGAAAAATTTTTTAGCCTGAGTAATTTAAAGAAAGAATTAGCCGAAAAGAAATCGGAATACTATTTCGTGTATTATAATGCTCGCTTGATTGGTATTTTAAGAATACAATTTGACAAACCACTTAAATCCAAGCCCGAAAAGTTAGGATGTTATATCCATCGTATTTATTTAGCAGAAGAAGCCCAAGGCAAAGGTATTGCCCATGCATTGTACAATTGGGTTGAGCAAAAAGCAATTCTTAAGGGAAATGATTTAATTTGGCTGAAGGCTATGGACTCCAAAGTACAAGCTTTGCATTTCTATAAAAAGCAAGGATTTTCAAAAAGCCATGAAGCCCATTTGGATTTTGAACCGTTATATGACCATTTAAGAGGAATGATCGTACTGTATAAATTTATAAATGTATAAATAGCATGCAATGCCAACCTAAAATTCTATTGCATTTTTTATCTTTAATAAAAATCAAATCCTTTAAAATGAAATACACTTGTCTTTTTTCTTTAGCATTATTAGTTATGACCTTCTCTTCTTGTTCTGAAACAAAAAAAACTGAAGCTTCGTCTGAAACCATAACTTCAACTTATTATTTCATTCGTCATGCCGAAAAAGACCGATCGGATCCTTCGGATAAAAATCCCCATCTCACCGAAATAGGTAAAGCTCGTGCCACCCATTGGAGTGACATTCTAAGTGAGGTAAAATTTAATGCGGTATATTCTACCGACTACAATCGAACCAAAGAAACCGCACAACCCACAGCCGCCAAAAACAATCTTGAGATTACACTTTATGATCCCAATCAAATAAAAGCACAATCGTTTAGGGATGAAACTAAAGGAAAAACGGTGTTAATAGTGGGTCATAGCAACACAACTCCTGAGTTTGTGAACAAAATTTTGGGACACAAAAAATATGAAGATATCGACGACAGCAATAATGGCAACTTATATATTGTTGCCGTTATTGGTGATAGGATTAGCGATCAGGTGTTGGTAATAAACTGACCTTAATGCTTTCCAATTCTATTTTGGAAAGTAATTTTAACTTCTTGGTCACAAACAAACTATCCAGATTATAAACGGTAGCTAAACTATCTTTTGGCTTATAATTATTGTAATCGGAAAAATACAGACCATTTACACCTCTCCTATTATATGCTTCCCTAAAACGCAAACCTATATCATTATGATCTTCTATGTAAGAATAGGATAAATAATCCACTTCAAAAGTATCCTTATTGATCCAATACACAAAAATATCGTCAAAATCTTCGCCTCCACCTTCTTCATTAAAAGTGACTTTGATTTTATGGTAGGCTTTCCCTTTAATCTCCGCTTCGCCTAAATAGGTTTTGTTGACGGCTCTATCATTAAGCCCATAAGGCAAGATGGAAAAGTAATGCACCGCATTTATGGAACTTGTGTATTTAACTGCCATACTATCAGGAACAGAAACTGCGGAATCGTTTATAAATCTTTGAAAGCCAGAGTTTGAAAGTACATCTCTTATCATTCCTAATGAATCTTTCCAAATGCGCCCAAATTGGAATTTCCCCTTATCTCTCTTGGCTTTATAATGTCGGTTTCTAAAATCAAATTCAATCACCGAATTCTTAAAACCCTCTCCTCCTACTACATTAATGGCCTTATCAACTACTTGTTGTGCAAGATCTGGATTTGGTTCTTTTTGGTCTTTACAACTTGATAATATAATTAGGCCAATAAGGAAAATTAGGTGAATACACTTCATTACTTGGTTTTTTAGTCCGTCGTAAAACTACAGAATACTTACCGCTCTTGTCAAAAAATTATCTTAAATTATCTACCTTTGGCAACCATGCAAAAAAAGATCAACATACAAAACAAAAAGGCACGCTTTGAGTTCGAAATACTGGATGTTTATACTGCTGGAATTGTCCTGACGGGTACCGAAATTAAATCTATAAGATCCAGTAAAGCCTCCATTTCTGAAAGCTTTTGTGAGTTTAATGCTAAAGGTGAATTGTTTGCTATCAATATGACCATTGAAGAGTATGCCTTCGGAAATTACTACAATCATAGACCCAAGGCAGAACGCAAATTGTTACTCAATAAGCGTGAGTTAAAAAAATTGTCAAGAGATGTTGAAACCAAAGGATTGACCGTTATTCCGTTAAAGCTGTTTATCAATGATAAAGGGTTGGCCAAACTGGATATAGCCCTTGCTAAAGGAAAAAAACTCTATGATAAGCGGGATACTATAAAGGATAGGGACAACAAACGAGATTTGGATCGGATCAAGAAAATCTACAAATGAGATTAACCCTAAGTTTTCTTTTCTGGTTTTTGTTTTACGTTTCGGGCTATTCACAAATAAAAGGCAACATTGCCAACAGTAAACATGAGCCGCTTCCTTCAGTTAATATTTATATTGAAAACACCTTTATAGGCACAACCAGTAATGATGAAGGCAATTACGAACTCAATATTTCCGTACCCAAAACCTACACTATCGTCTTTCAGTATTTGGGATATAAGACCATCAAAAAAACCGTGACCATAGATACCTTTCCTTTTGTGCTTGATGCTGTTTTAAATGAGGAAGAGATTACCTTGAACGAAGTGGTGATCAATGCCAACGAAAATCCCGCCAACAACATTATCCGTCAAGCTATTGCAAAACGGAAGGATCATTTAAACCTCATCCAGTCTTATAAAGCTGATTTTTATTCACGTGGACTGATTAGAATCAAGGATGCCCCTGAAAAAATCTTAGGTCAGGAGATTGGCGATCTTGGTGGCGGTTTGGATTCTACCCGAAGCGGTGTGATTTATTTGTCCGAAACTATTTCAAAACTGGAGTTTTTAAGACCAAACAAACTTAAGGAGCACATTACCGCATCAAAAATCAGTGGTGATGATAACGGCTTTAGTTTTAACACGGCATTGGATGTGGATTATAATTTTTACAACAATACCATCGAACTTGGCAACCAGATTATTTCGCCCATTGCTGATTATGCCTTTAATTACTACCGTTACAAATTAGAGGGTATTTTTTATGACGACCGAGGCAATCTTATCAATAAAATAAATGTTATTCCCAAACGGGAAAACGACCGCATCTTTTCGGGCACGATTTATATTGTAGAAAAGCAATGGACCATTTATGCCTTGGATCTCGATATTACGGGCGAACAGGCCCAAATTCCGCCTGCCGATGTCATAACCCTAAAACAAAACTTTGCCTTCTCTCAAAACGATACCATTTGGGCACTGATTTCGCAAAGTATCGATTTTAAATTTGGTATTTTTGGAATTAAGGGCGATGGAAGGTTTACCGCCGTGTATAGTAATTATGAGTTCAATCCTGACCTGGATAAAACCGATTTTGGAAGAGAAATCGTGTCCTTCGCTGAAGCAGCCAACAAAAAGGATTCCTTATTTTGGAAGCAGACCAGACCTGTGCCCTTAACCCATGAAGAAGTTAAAGATTATATCAAAAAGGACAGCCTACAAATTCTTAGAAAATCAAAAACTTATTTAGATTCCATCGATAGAAAAAACAATGCATTTAAGTTTGGAAATCTCCTTTCGGGTTATAATTTCAGTAATTCATACAAGCATTGGAATACGGGTATCAGTTCTCCAATTTCGGCTTTAAAGTTCAATACGGTTCAGGGCTGGAATGCCAATATTGGTCTGCATTACCGTAAAAATTATGATGAATTTAAACGATATCTCTCACTCAATGCCAATGTTAACTATGGATTTAGTGATGATCGATTGAGGGGAACTCTTTCTGCAACCTATAAATTCAATAATATCAGTAGACCCTTTTTAACGATTTCAGGAGGGACGAAAGTAGAACAGTTTAATTCAAGCGACCCAATCTCAACCACACAGAATACGGCCTATTCTCTTTTGGCCGAAAAGAACTATGTGAAGATTTATGATAAATCCTTTGCCGAAATAGCCTTTTCAAACGAACTGATTAATGGATTTCGATTACATACCTCTTTGGCTTATGAACAAAGAAAACCTCTTTTTAATACCACCGACCAAGTTTGGTATCCAAAAATGGACAGGGTTTATACCAGCAACAATCCGTTGGACGAAACGGCCTATGGTGTAGCACCTTTTGAAACCCACAACTTATTAAAATTTAATCTTAGTGCCAGAATTCATTTTGGGCAAAACTATTTAAGCCATCCTGATGGTAAAATCAACATTCCTAATGACGATTACCCAACATTAAATTTGGGCTACGAAAAAGGATTTGGCTCAACACATCCTGATTATAATTTCGACCAGATTAAAGGTCAAGTGACCCAGGATTTTAATATAGGCAACAAAGGGAAATTTGAGTATAATATAAAAGCGGGGAAATTCTTTAATGCGGATGCTATCGCCTTTATGGACTATCAACACTTTAATGGTAACCAAACCCATATTGGTTCGGGTTCTTATCTCAATGTGTTCAACAACCTACCTTATTACGAATTAAGCACCAACGACTCCTATTTGGAATTTCATGCCGAACATGATTTTGGAGGCTATATCCTAGGAAAAATACCACTACTTAACAAATTGAACTTCAATCTGATTTTGGGTGCGCATGCCTTGGCCACACCCGACAATAAACCCTATCAAGAATACAGCCTAGGCATTGATAATATTGGTTGGGGGAAATTCAGGTTTTTACGTTTGGATTATGTGTGCTCTTACCAAAGTGGGTATATTAACGATGCTTTTGTTTTTGGCTTGAGTTTTTAGTTTAGGAACAAAAGTTCCTGTTATCCGGCGAATAAATCCCAAAATATGTATATTTATTCCATATATAACGAGTTAGCCTTCATTATGACCAACCAATAACCAATGATAAAATTCTTTCGAAAAATACGCTACGACCTTATGGAAAGGAATAAAACTGGAAAGTACTTTAATTATGCCATTGGCGAAATTGTACTTGTTGTTATTGGTATCTTGATAGCATTGAGTATTAATAATTGGAATGAATCAAGAATAGATAGAAAACTAGAAACCGCAATTTTGAAGCAACTACGCTCTGAATTTAAAAGCAATCTTAAGCAATTGGATGAAAAAATTGGCATCAGAGATTATATGATGAACTCGGCCATTCAATTATTAGCAAATATTGATAATCCCAATATCAGAAATGTAGATAGTATAGAAATGCATTTGGCAAAAACAGTCCCATATACAACTTTTGATCCTATAATTAACGACTTAGCTACCTCAGGAAATTTAAGGTTGATTAGAAATGATAGCTTGAAACGGCTGCTCTCAATTTGGACCAGTGAAATTGTACAGGTTACTGAAGGTGAACAAACTTGGGCTAAATACAGAAATGAAATCTATATTCCATTTTTGATTAAGAACTATCAGGTAAGAACACTACGCAACAAGGCAATGAAAACAGGTATTCTATATACATTTTTGATTGACCAAGAAAACAGGGCTTCAGAAATAAAAGATATAGGAAACTCAAAACACTTTTCTGATTTTAATATTCTTTTAGATAATCCTGATTACGAAGATCATTTAGTAAGATGTATAACAACTAATAGAAATACACAACAACAGTCTTTTATATTAAGAGACCGCATTGTTGGAATATTGGAATTATTAAATAAAGAAATAAACTAGAAGGAAGTACAAACAATGAATATGTTATTTATAAAAATGCCAAAATAACGAAAGGCTAACAAAGAACTGAGCTAAAAAACAAGTATTTTTAGACTAATTTTGAAACATAGTTCTCATTGTATGGCAATCCTGATTTGGCAATTGCAAAAGCCTGTTTTAGCAGTTTATTGCATAC
>JBBKXS010000151.1:0-4642 GCA_037969605.1 Flavobacteriaceae bacterium | reverse complement strand
ATGACACTGCAAATACACTTAATAATAATCCAAATTCAAAAGGTAAGGCCATTGGATTAGAAGCTGACGTTAGGGATTTTGAAAGTCAACAAAACGCAGTCAATGAAGTTTTAAAACAAATGGGAAAATTGGATATCGTAATTGCCAATGCAGGTTTGGGACATTTTGCAAGTATCGAAGACCTTTCTTTGGAACAATGGCAAGAAACCATTGACACCAATCTTACGGGTGCTTTTTATACGATAAAAGCAAGTTTGGATGCACTCAAAAATTCCAAAGGGTATTATATTACCATTTCAAGTTTGGCCGGCACCAACTTTTTCGCAAATGGATCTGCTTATAACGCCAGTAAATTCGGACTAACTGGGTTTACCCAAGCCGTGATGTTAGATTTACGCCACCAAGGCATTAAGGTCAGTACGATAATGCCCGGTTCGGTATCTACTTATTTCAACGGCCACCAACCCAATGAAAGTGATGAATGGAAAATTCAAATCGAAGATATTGGTGAACTCGTAGTTGATGTATTAAAAATGAATCCACGTACCTTACCCAGTAAAATTGAAGTACGCCCATCAATGCCGCCAAGTAAATAAAAAGCAGTCTAAAAAGTGTTTTCTTTGTCAAACTGAACTTCCTGCCCAACGCAGGCAGGGTTTCAGTTTCTAATTAGAAATAATCATAATTATATTTCTGAAACAAATCCTGAATGACTTTTTTTAACTCGTTTTAGGATGTTAATTCTTCCAGTGCTATCCTAGTAAACTTTTGTACTTGTCTTTATAACCAAAAAGAACAATGATATTCAACAAAAACACAGCAATTCCAGGTCCAATATTGCCAGGATCCAGATTAACATGAAACATAATGATGTTCACCGAGATGCTCATTAAAATAATCGCCATCAAGGCTCCATATTTATTGAACAATAAGGCCAGACCAGAAAGGACTTCAACAATCCCAATTAGTGTGATTACTTTAGCAGATGCAAGGGCACCAAAATAAGCACCAGCAGCTTCTGACATACCTTCTGGAGGTGGCAAGAAATTAAAAAATTTGTTGAGCCCAAATACAAGGACTATAAGTGCTAAAAGAATTCTAGCAATCATAAAAACTTTTGAATTCATAATATAATATGTATTAGTTAGTAATATCTAAAGAGCAATATAACTCTTTTTCTTGGTATGTCGAATATTGATGACTTAACAAACAGTTTTTCAAGGATCGGCAATACAATACCGAGAGAAAGTTTAGATTTGCAAAAAGAATGAACGCTTTAAATGAAGTTAATTTTTCTACTCTTATGTTTTCCATTAGTATTGTTTGGTCAAGCCAAGTTTGATGCTATTGAACAGTTATTTGTTCAAAAGCAATTTGTAAAGGCTCAAGAAATGATGTCAGAATATGTTGCCTCGAATCCAACTGATTTAAAGGGAATTGAACTCTTGGGAGATGCCTATGGCTATCAAAAAAAGTGGGATGATGCCCTTATTTATTACAAGAAATTAATTGAACGGGATTACAATAATGCCAATTATTATTACAAATATGGCGGAGCGCTGGGAATGAAGGCACTTACCGTGAATAAAATAAGCGCGCTAACCATAATTGGTGATGTAAAAGAATCATTTTTAAAAGCCGCTAAACTGGATCCTGATCATATTGAGGTGCGATGGGCATTGGTTGAATTGTATATGAAATTGCCAGGTATTGTGGGTGGAAGCAAAACCAAATCCCTTAAATATGCTGACGAATTGGAGCAGCTTTCACTAGTGGACGGCTATTTGGCCAAAGGTTATATTTATGAGACCGACAATAAACCAGAACTTGCGGAAAACTTCTATAAAAAAGCCATAGAAGTTGGGGGTTCGTTGACTTGTTATAATAAATTGACCACATTTTACGAAAAGCAGAAACAACCGGAAAAGACCATTGCTAATTTGGAAGCAACCCAAAAGAAACATGAGCATAATCTTTTGAATTATGAAATTGGTAAAATGGCCGCCGAATACAATGTGGAGCTTAACAAAGGCGAACAGTATTTATTTATTTATCTTGAAAATTATTCAGGAGAAGAGGTTTCTCCAAAAGCTTGGGCACATTACAGACTCGCACAAATTTATAAACTTAAAGGCGAGAAGGGACAAGCGTTAAAATATATTGATTTGGCGATAATCGAATTGCCAAATATCAAACCCTTTGAAGGTGAAAAAGAAATGATTTTAAATCTCAAGTAAACAAGTTTATGAACGTACATTTTATTGCTATTGGCGGTGCCGCAATGCACAATTTGGCCATTGCTTTACATAACAAAGGTTATCATATCACGGGAAGTGATGATGAAATATTCAATCCATCAAAATCACGATTGGAGGCCAAAGGTTTGTTGCCAGAAATTTACGGTTGGTTTCCAGCGAAAATCACTGCAAATTTAGATGCTGTGGTTTTGGGTATGCATGCCAAAGCCGATAACCCTGAACTATTGAAGGCACAGGAATTAGATTTGAAAATTTACAGTTACCCCGAATTTTTATACGAACAATCCAAATTCAAAACGCGTGTTGTCATTGGTGGAAGCCACGGAAAAACAACCATTACGTCCATGATTTTGCACGTGATGCATTATCACGATAAGGAAGTGGATTATATGGTGGGCGCACAGTTGGAAGGATTTGATGTCATGGTTAAACTGACTGAGGTTAACGATTTTATTGTCTTGGAAGGCGATGAGTATTTAAGTTCGCCAATTGATAGACGGCCAAAATTCCACTTGTACAGACCTAATATTGCATTGTTGAGTGGGATTGCTTGGGACCACATCAATGTATTTCCGACCTATGAATATTATGTAGAGCAATTCAAGATTTTTGTGGATAGCATTGTCAATGGTGGAAGTATCAATTACAACGAAGAAGATACTGAAGTGAAACGAGTAGTGGAAGCTTCTGAAAATGCCATTCGAAAACTTCCTTATCATACTCCAGAATATACCGTTAAAAATGGGCAGACCCTGTTGGAAACCCCTGAAGGCCCATTACCCATTGAAGTGTTTGGGAAACACAATCTCAACAATCTCGCAGGAGCCAAATGGATTTGCCAACATATGGGAATTGATGAGGACGATTTTTACGAAGCCATAGCTACTTTTAAAGGTGCCAGTAAACGTATGGAGAAGATAGCAGAAAGTAAAACCAGCGTAGCTTATAAAGATTTTGCCCATTCCCCAAGTAAAGTGGAAGCAACAACCAAAGCGGTAAAAGAGCAATATGCCGACAGGACTTTGGTCGCCTGCTTGGAACTCCATACCTATAGCAGTTTAAATGCGGAGTTTTTAAAGGAATATAAAGGTTCATTAGATGAAGCCGATGTTGCGGTCGTATTTTATTCGCCCCATGCTCTGGAAATTAAAAAACTCGAGGAGATTACCAAGGCACAAATTGCGACAGCGTTTGAACGGGAAGACTTAATTATTTATACCAACCCCGACGATTTTAAGAAGTTTCTCTTTGAACAAGATTTTAACAACAAGGCTTTGTTGTTGATGAGTTCTGGTGATTATGGAGGTTTGGATTTTGATGAGGTTAAAAACCTTTTCTAGAACTCACCAGTTCTTTACTGAATCCATTATTGCTGTGTTTCATTCCAACCAATGGCCCGTTTAGAAATTCGAGGATAAAGCAATAAAAGAATAAAAATAATAAGTAAAGCTGATACAAAGATAATTTGTACAGGTCTCTCACTAGTAAAATTGGTTAATTGAATAAGATTTGAAGGCTCTGGACCCATTATTCTGTTAAAATATACAAACATTAAATGAAAACCTATACCAGTCCAAATACTATTGGTTAATATTCTTAAGTATTGAACAAATGCTCCAAAAAACAACATAATGATAAGATAAGATATGGTAAGAGTGCTAGAATTACCCATTTGAGTTTCCATACCTAATATATATTTTTGAATAGGATAAAGTACTATTGGTAATAATACAAATAGGCCTATGGTTATTAAAGCACTAATCCAACGTTTAAATTTTACATTGAAGCTGCTATAAATAAACCCTCTAAAAAGAAGCTCTTCAGGCAAGGCTTCAAATAAAAATACGGTACCAATACCTATTAATAAATTAATAAAAGTAGAACTACTAATATTAATATTAACATCGCCCCAACCAAATAGAAATACGGATACAATTGTTAAAAATAATGGAAACAAAAGCAACCCTATTCCAAGTGTGGTTTTTAAAATAGCACTCTGTAGGTTACCAATACCAATACTTTTTGGGGTTCCATATCTATTTCGATTTCGAATAAACCAAATTCCACTTACTACTATACCAGACATAATTATGGCTTGTAAACCATAACGCATTTGTTTGTTAAGATTCCATAAATTTTCTGAATACTCTCCAATCCAACCTGAAAATGCAAGAGCGAACATGCCAAGTAACCATATAATAGAAATATTTTTTAGATAGTAGGATGAATTGGGTTGAATTGTAGTAGAACGGTTAGTTGTTGCCATTTTTGTCAAATTAAAATTTATAAGTCTTTTTGAGTTATGTTTTAATTTCGACGATTTACCATATTATTTGTTACTTAAGACTAAGGTATTTATGGCGGTTTGGATTTTGATGAGGTAA
>JBBKXS010000150.1:0-3678 GCA_037969605.1 Flavobacteriaceae bacterium | reverse complement strand
TCCCTTAGGTTTTGGTAAAGATAAGCACTTCCGCCACCCCCTAAAATGTAGCTTGCGATAAGGCCCGCATGATAATCTGGATCACTCATTTTAAGCTGTACATTGTTGGTGACTGAAATGTTTGATTGTACTGCATTAGGCATATCCACAAAATTGATTTGTGTAAATTGTACGTTAGGACTTACCAATGGCATTTTATAATCGGTAATGGCTCTTGAGGCCCAACTTCCAAAAAGGCCTCTAATTTGACTTTCGACCTCTGAAGCGTTTATGTCTCCAATAACAACTAGATATGCATTTTTTGGGTTAGACATACTTTCGTAATAAGCACGTACATTGTCTAAACTTATATTGTTCAAAGTTTCCTCGGTAATAAATTCGCCATAAGGATGATGAGTACCATAAACCAATGCGGAACCTACACGATTTGCTACGGCATCCACACTTTTTTCTTGGGTTTTCAATCCTTCTATAGCTTTAGCTTTTTCCTTTTCAAATTCTTCCTGAACAAATAAAGGATTAATAGCTGCATCAGCCATTAATTCCAAAATGCGTTTCGAGTATTTTGATAATCCACTCGCAAAAGCTCCTCTTCCACTAAAGTTTAAATTAGCTCCTAAAAAATCAACTTCTTCGTTAAAATCATCCTTGCTAATTGTAGTTGTGCCATTCCCTAGCATTGCTGCTAATATGTCGGAAACACCAGCCTTGTCTCCATCTAAAGTTGGAACGTTATCAATGGTGAGATTATAGGAAACTCTTGGTAACTTATGGTTTTCAACAACAAGAACTGTCATGCCGTTTGAGAGTTTGAATTCACTCGGAACTTGCAACTGAATTTTAGGTGCTGGTCCTGGTTTTGGTTGTTTAGATCGGTCAATTTGCGCGGAGAGCCCAAATGACACAAACAACAAGGTAATAAGTGCTAATATTTTAGTTTTCATGTATGTATTCTTTAATGTATTATTTATCATTCATTTCTGGTAAATATTCCAATACTAAACGTTGATTTGGATTTAAATACTTTTTGGCAACGGCTTGTATATCTTCTCGTGTAATAGAACGATAAATATCGATTTCATTATTGATCAAATCTGTATTACCAAACATCATATAATAGTTGGCCAAAGAACCGGCTATTCCTAATACACTTGAGTTTGAATTTACAAACTGGTTCTCAAACTGATTTTGAAGTTTTTGATAATCTCGTTCGGAAATCAATTCGTTTTGAACTTTAACAATCTCTTCGTCTATTTCAGACAAAAACGTTTCAAGACTCACCTCCCCTAATGGCAACCCATATACAACGTACATGCTATAATCTTCTTGGCTTAGGTTAATTGCCCCAGTTTGAAGGGCCATTTTTTGTTCGTCCACTAATTTCTTATACAATCTCGAAGATTTACCGTTGCTTAAATAATTTGAGATCATATCAAGAACATAGGCATCTTTGTCTTTAAACGAAGGGGTTCTGTAAGCAGCCATAATTGCGGGAATCTTGATGTTTGGATCATAGGCTTTTGCGTGTATGGTTTCGGTAATTGGAACTTCTTTAGGGAAACTTCTGTTTAATTCCGAGCCCCTGGGAATAGGCCCAAAATAATCTTGGACCATTTTTTTGGTCGAAGCAATATCGATATCACCAGCAATACTCAATACGGCGTTATTGGGCACATAAAACTTTTTGTTGAATGCTTGAAACTCTTCTAATGTGGCCGCATCCAAATGCTCCATCTCACCGATGGTTGTCCATCTATAAGGATGATTTTTAAACAAGTGTTTTTTTACATTCTCAAGAAAACGACCATAAGGACTATTATCCACACGCATACGCTTTTCTTCCTTTACCACTTCATTTTGAGTATCAACTGCTTGTTGATCGATAACAGGATGCAGTAAGCGTTCGGATTCCATCCAGAGTCCTAATTCTAAATTGTTAGATGGTAAGGTCATAAAATAATAGGTCCTGTCATCATTAGTAGTAGCATTGTCTGATCCGCCATTAGAACTTATTATTTCGTCCCATTTACCGCGTTCAATGTTTTCGGTACCCGTAAATAAAAGATGTTCAAAAAAATGAGCAAAACCAGTTCGTTTTGGGTCTTCATCCTTGGCGCCGACATGATAGGTGGTTGTAACAGCAACGACTGGAGCAGAATTATCTTGATGTAAAATAACGTGTAAGCCATTATCTAAATCATACTCATCAAATATAACTTCTTGCGCATTTATCAGTAATACTGAAAAAGCAAAAGAAATTAGAATAAATAATTTTTTTTTCATTATGGATCTGTTTTTATAAGTTTTGTTATAATCTTTTGTAAGTCTCTTTTTACATAAAAATGTTACAAGATGTTTACAAAAATAAGAAATCATTATTAGGGTTATATGAAATAAATATAAAAAAGGCATTCAAAATTATATAAATACACATTTTTTCACGAAATTTAAGTCACATTTTCTTTAAAATTAATACTATGAACTCTTCGTTTTCAGTTGCTTTAAGATATGGTGTTTTTGTTACAACTGCATTAATAGCCTACTTTTTGGTTTTGCGCTTGTTTGGATTACATGAAAATCCCTGGTTGCGCATATTAAATGGAATCGCTATGGCGGTTGGAATATTTTATGCGATTAAGTATTTTAAACTGATTTCTGGTAATGCCTTTACTTATGTTGATGGTTTTAAAACAGGATTGATTACTGGTTTTATAGCCACCTTTTTGTTTACGGCTTTTATGGCTGTATATATGTTTCATTTAGATCCAGACTTCACACAAAAACTTTTAGGAGAATGGTTTAACAATTATGGTGAAGGTGCTGGGATATTGGTATTCATTATTCTTGTTGAAGGGTTGGCCTCCACCGTCGTGCTTACCCTGACCTTTATGCAGATTTTTAAAAAAAGCAATAATCTTTCTCAAAATAATTAAATCGTTTGCAGTTTCGCAATTTAGGTGTATATTTGCACTCATTTTTGAACAAAATTAATTAAATAAAACGTTACGCTATGTACGCAATTGTAGAGATAGCAGGGCAACAATTTAAAGTTGTAAAAGACCAAAAAGTGTTTGTTCACCGTTTAGCCACCGAAGAAGGCAAAGCAGTATCATTTGATAATGTACTTCTTATTGGCGATGGGAACAATATTACTGTAGGCGCCCCGGCTATAGACGGAGCTCAAGTAGGAGCAAAAGTCTTAAAGCACCTTAAAGGTGATAAAGTTATCGTTTTCAAAAAGAAACGACGAAAAGGTTACCGTAAGAAAAACGGTCATCGTCAATCTCTTTCTGAAATCGTTATTGAAAGTATTATTGCTTCGGGCGCCAAAAAGGCGGCCAAAGTTAAAAACGAGGGCGCTGTAAAAGCGACCAAAGCTGAAAATGAGGGAGCAAAGAAAGCTACAGTAGTTAAAGTTGAAGCTAAAGTTGAAGCTAAAGCTTCGCCGGTTAAAGCTGAAAAAGCTGCAGTCAAAGAAGTTAAAAAAGCAGCTCCGAAAGTAAAGGCGAAAACGGCTGCGCCAAAAGCAACAGCTCCAAAGGCAAAAGCTACTCAAGATTTGAACAAATTGACAGTTGCTGATTTGAGAGAAATGGCCAAGGCTAAAGAAATTTCTGGATATTCTTCAATGAAGAAAGCTGAATTAATAACTGCATTAAGTTAAATAAAATTAAAATC
>JBBKXS010000149.1:0-5512 GCA_037969605.1 Flavobacteriaceae bacterium | reverse complement strand
GTACAAGTATAAATTCTATATCGTGATTGTTGTTTAATCAATTCTAGATTGATTAGTGCAAGATCTACTAAGAAAAAACTACCTAAACTTTTATATTGAATCCATTATAATCTGAGATTAATTCATTCTGAATAATTCCCTGATGTTTGTTTCTGGGCGATAGTGGATTTCAAGATTTTTTTTATTATCTTAATACAAATAAAAGACTGGTCAATTAAAATTAAATCAATGAAGAAAATAGTAATCGTTTTATCAGTATTGTTGTGTATTTCAGTATCTGCTCAAAAAAAAGTAAAAATAAAAGGAGATAAGGACGTTACAGAGATTTATAGGGGTCTTGTCCCTTTTAACCAAATTGAAGTATCAGACGGTTTAGAAGTTAATATTATGCAAGCAACTACTGAAGGTTATAATTTAACCACCGATTTCAATTTAATTGAGGTTATAAAGTTAGAGGTTGTCGATAGTGTTTTAAAAGTTTACACTACAAACCGAATTGTTAAAAGCAAGAAGCTGGATATCCAATTGACGTTTTTGTCTTTAAACAAGATTATCCTTAACAAAGGCTCGAAAGTTTCTGGGCAAAGTATTATGAAATTAGACAATCTAGAACTCATAGGTTTTGATGGTTCTGATTTTGATCTAGACCTTAATTCTAATGAACTCCGACTTAAAATGAGTGGCAGTTCTAATGGAAAATTAAATCTAAAAGGTGATGCCGTATTAATGAATTTAGAAGATAATGCATATTTGAAAGGAAGTTTATCTGTTGAAAATATAAATTTAAGCATCCATAAAAGGGCTGATATGAAAATAGAAGGAAACTGCGACGAATTACAATTGACAACAACCGGCTCAACGGATGTTAAGGCCAAAAATCTTAAAGCTACAAATGCCACTATTAATGCTTCAAACACTTCGGATATCTATATTTATGCTAGCAAATTCTTAAGCATTTATGCAAAGGGGAGAAGTTATATTTATGTCTATGGAAATCCGGAAATTAAAGTTGAAGGCTTAAATGACAAGTCAAGGATTATTAAAAAATAGTTTAACCATGAGGTTTAAAACCATTACAACACTTCTAATTATATTACTCATTGTTATTTTTTCACTTCAGAATGCCGAAGTAATCGATGTTAAGTTTTTGTTTTGGAAAGTATCCGTTTCTAGGGTATTGATCATTTTAGGAAGCTTTGCATTTGGAATACTTGTTGGTTTGTTGATGACTATGAAAAAGAGATTATTTAAGAAAACATAAAGTGAAAGGTTCTGAATTGAAGCATTTAAGCTATTGCTAAAAGTTTCCTAGAATCCTTTTACGTTTTTACTATAGACTATAAAAAAAAAGCAGACTTGTGAAAGTCTGCTTTTTGATTAAATTAAGAAGGGATTTAATCTTTTAATATATAAAAATACGATCTTCGGTTTAATTGATGCTCTTCCTCGGTACATTTAACACCGTTAGAGCATTTGTTCAATAATTGTGATTCGCCATAACCTATTGCGCTTTCTACGCGTTCTGCTGCAATCTCCCGTGATAATAGATAATCCATTGTAGATTTTGCTCTACGATCCGATAACTTCATATTATAACGGTCGCTACCTCTACTATCGGTATGTGATTCAATTTTAATAACCATATTTGGATGTGCTCTCATGACATCAACAATGTTCTCCAATTCATATTGAGCGTCCGTTCTAATGTTCCATTTATCAAAATCAAAGAATATAGGATTGATAACGATTTGATTATCTTTAATCAATGGTATCAAATTTAAATCGACAGTCATATCACCTCCAGTTTTCTCTCCAGAAGTAAAGTCTTTAAAGTCACTTTTAAAATCTGGTTTTTCGCCTAAAACGGTGTATTTGGTATTACACTTAATTTTAAAGGTATACTCACCATTTTCACCTGTAGTCACGGTATTAATAACCTTACCATCTTTGTTCATTAATTTAACGGTTGCCAAACTTAAGGGTTCTTGGGTTTCTTTGTTTCTCACCGTTCCTTTAACCATTTGGGAGCAACCAACAAATCCATAAATATCATCACTTCCAACTCCTCCTGGTCTATTTGAAGAGAAATAACCTATTTCAGTATCAGAATCAATAAAGAAACCAAAATCGTCATAACCAGAATTATAAGGTGCACCAAGATTCTCCACTTTGGTATCGGAGTCTTTTAATATATTGGATTTGTAAATATCTAAAAATCCTAAATTGATATTGCTATCAGATGAAAAATATAGGGTGCTGTCTTTTGCTACAAAAGGGAACATTTCCTTTCCAACGGTATTAATTAATGATCCTAAATTTTCTGGAACTCCGTAACCACCATCGTCTAGGATATCAACTTTATAGATGTCTGTATCACCAAAGCCACCTTCACGGTCTGAAACAAAAAACAAAGTTTTGTTATCTGGACTCAAAGCTGGGTGTCCATTGGAATGAAATTTATCATTGAATGGCAATTCTACAATATCTTGCCAGGTACTGTCAACTAATGACGCTTTATAAATTTTTAAATGGGCTGTACCTTGTCTGTCAGTTTTTAGTTGATTTCTTTTAGTGACGTTATCTCTGGTGAAATATAATGATTTTCCATCGTTTGTTATAGTAACATTAGCCTCATGATATTCAGTATTAATTTTATTGGCATTGATTCGTTTTACTTTGCCAAAGGTGTTTTTTCCATCTTTTTCACTAAGTGCGACTTCGTATATATCCAAAAAGGGTTCACCATTCCAATCATAAATATTGTTTTTACCATCTCGCGATGATGAAAATATTAATTTTCCATCCTTTTCATAAGCTCCAAAATCAGCAAATTTGGAATTGATAGGAAGATCTTCAACGGCTACATAGACCTCGTCGTCGTTGGCTAATTGAAGGTACAATTCTAAATTATCAAAGTCCAATCCCGCAATTCTATTGTCATCAGGATTAAGGGCTCTATATTTTTCCAACCATACAATGGCTTCTTCATAGTTGCCTTGACTTCTTAAAGCCTGTGAATATTTGAAAATATATTCAGGTTCCAATTTAGACTCATGTAATTTAATGGCTTTGCCATACCAAGTGGCCGACTTATCGGCATTAGAGTTGTTATAATAACAATCTCCAAGTCTAGTAAGCACATGCATACTGCTATCACCTAATTTAACGGCATTTGCGTAAAATTCTGAAGCTTTTAAGTAAGAATAGTCCTTAAAGAATTTATCAGCTAATTTTACCTCTTGCTTTTGAGCAAACATAAAAGTACTACCAAGAGCAATTATTAATAATGTTATTTTTGCTTTCATAATGTATTTTTTTTAGAAGTATCTAGGCGATTTAACACGTTTAACATTAAATAATTCGAACATTAAAAGAACTTCGTGAGTTCCACTAGTGTAAGGTCTTAAATCTGAAATCGGATACTCGTAAGCATAACCAATTCGTAACTGTTTTGAAACTTGGAAGTCTGCAAGACCACCTAATGCTCCAGCACGTTCATTTACCCTATATGCAGCTCCAATCCAGAACACTTCATTGAATAAGAAGTTAGCTGTAAAATCAAAAGACAAAGGAGCACCATTAGTAGCTTTAAGTAAAGCAGCTGGTTTAAATTTAACGTTTTCGCTTAAATCAAACACATAACCACCAGTTAGGTAATAACTTTGACGTTCTAAAGCTTCATAATCATCACTTCCATTATAATCTGTGTTTAGAATTCTTGGTGAAGATAGTCCTACGTACCATCTTTCACTATGCCAATATACCCCAGCACCAATGTTTGGCTTCCATCTGTCTTGATATCCGTAAATCACGGGGTCATTAGATTCTGCTGCCTGAAATTCTGGATCCAAACTGTAACTTGTAAAACCAGCTTTTAAACCAAATGCCAATTTTGTATTTGCACCTGTTTGAATTGTATATGAGAAATCTCCATATAAGTATGAAAAATTTTGATAGCCAAGCTCATCATTAATAAATGATAACCCTATACCAACTTTTTCATTTCTTAACGGGGAATGCAAAGAGAACGTTTGAGTTGTTGGACCTCCTTCGAGACCTACCCATTGTGTTCTGTGCAAACCCACAATACTTAAGGTTTCTCTACTTCCAGCATAAGCGGGATTTATTGAAACAGTATTAAACATATACTGTGTAAACTGTGGTAGCTGCTGCGCAACTCCCGTCCAGCAATTGAACAGTATAAAGGCGATTATGTTAAACTTTACTAACTTCATAGGTTAAAATTTATTTGGTTCCTACGTAGATTGGGCCTGCAAAAGGTTTTAATCCACTATTTCTTAAATTTATAATATAGTAATACGTTCCGGTTGGTACCGTGCTTGCGTTACCAAAAGAGCCTTTTGATGATGCACCATTCCAGTCATTTTGATAATTGAAATTTTCATATATCTTGGCTCCCCAACGATTGAATATTTGTAATTCTGTTACGAATCCACAGGCTTCAACTCCAGTTACTGTAAAGAAATCATTGATATTATCACCATTAGGTGTTACAGCTTTAGATATAATAACATCTTCAGAACCACAGGCCAATACAACGCATTCATCATTTATAGTTATCGAAACTTCTGCTTCTGTTGGACAATTGGTCTCTTCTAAGCTTTCATATCTAAATGTATATGTACCTAGATCGCTTTGTTCAAAACGTCCATTACTGTCTAATAGTGAAGTAGGGTTAAAGATGCTTCCATTTATAGTTGCATCTCCAGATACTACTGTCCATGATCCATTTGGATCATAATCGCCACTTAATAGACTAAATAAATCAAAATCGATATCTTCAGTGATACATAAATTTGCATCAGACGTTGTAACGTCTCCAACATTCACATTAACAGCCTGTGTAATTATAGTTTCATTACCACATTCGTCAATAGCAGTCCAGTTCCTTGTAATTACATAATTTTGAGCACTTCCTGAATATGTTGAAGATTGATCAAATGTTACAGTAACTTCTGAAGAACAATTATCTTGGAATGTCAATTCAGCAACTCCAGGAATATTATCACAATCCACAGAAATATTTAGATCCAATTCTGACTCTAATACAGGCCCAGTATTATCAGATATTGTTATAGTCTGTACTTGAACTTCAGCAGCATTGTTACAAATATCAACCAATGTCCAAGTTCTAGTAATAATATACGAACCTTGGCATTCACCGGCTACAGGCTCGCTGTCGGCATAGGTAGCCTCAATACCGGTAGAGCAGTTGTCTGCTTCATCAGTAACATCCCCGGTATTTGCCAAGGAAATATCATAGTTGCAATCAGCATCAGTGAATATCTCGATATCAGCAGGTGCCGTAAATGTTGGAGCCGTATTATCAGATATAGTGATTGTTTGTACTTGATCTTCAGCAGCGTTATTACAGCTATCCACCAATGACCATGTTCTAGTAATCCCATAACTACCTTCACATGCTCCAGCCACAGGCTCACTATCTACATAAGTAGCTTGTATCCCTGTAGAACAATTATCAGCTTCATCA
>JBBKXS010000148.1:0-2936 GCA_037969605.1 Flavobacteriaceae bacterium | reverse complement strand
ATATATTGATTTGAATGCTTTTTTTAAAACATTTCTCTACCCGAAAAATGAAAAGCTCCTTCAATAGCAGCATTTTCATTACTGTCACTGCCATGAACCGCATTTTCTCCAATAGAAGCGGCATATAATTTACGTATAGTACCTTCAGCAGCTTCAACAGGATTAGTAGCACCAATCAAGGTTCTAAAGTCTTCAACAGCATTGTCCTTCTCCAAAATTGCAGCAACAATAGGGCCACGGGTCATATATTCAACCAATTCACCAAAAAATGGACGCTCTTTATGAATGGCATAAAATGCCTGTGCATTGGTAGTAGTCATTTGTGTTAGTTTCATTGCCACGATTCTAAATCCGGATGCATTTATTTTTTCCAATATTGCGCCAATGTGTCCTTTTTCTACAGCATCTGGCTTAAGCATTGTAAATGTTCTATTTGTTGCCATTTGTTTATTTTAAATTTCGTGCAAAAGTAATGCATTTCTTAACAAAAACAATAGAATCCAATATTAAAATATTGTATCTTCGCTCCCTATGACTAAAGACGATATTCATAATTTAAAACAGCTTTTAAGCACACCTAAAAACATTGTTATTGTACCCCACAAAAATCCCGATGGCGATGCCATAGGTTCCATATTAGGGTTATATCATTATTTAAAAATGCAGAATCATCGGGTTCTTCCTATTGCCCCAAATGATTATCCGAATTTTTTAAAATGGATGCCTGGGGAAGACGTGGTATTAAATTATGATACCAACTCTGAAATGTCAAATGCAGAGATTGAAAAAGCAGACCTAATATTTACCCTAGATTTCAATGCGTTAAATAGAATTGGAGAAATGGAAGCTCCAGTTACCAATTCAAAAGCAATAAAAATCATGATCGACCATCATCAGCAACCGGATGATTACGCTAAATTTGTTTATTCTGATGTAACGATGTCGTCAACCTGCGAAATGGTTTACAATCTGATAGACATGCTGGGTGATGTCGATCTAATTGAAACCAATATTGCGACCTGTCTTTATACCGGAATCATGACCGATACGGGTTCCTTCAGGTTTTCATGTACAACAACCCAGACCCATAAAATTATAGGTAACCTCATCGAAAAAGGTGCCAACAATGCTCAAATTTATAGTAATATTTATGATACGTATAGCTATAATCAACTACAACTTTTAGGATGTGCCCTAAAAAACTTAAAAGTATTGCCTGAATACAAAACAGCTTATATCTCCTTGTCTCAAGAAGAACTCAACACATTCAATTTTAAAAAAGGAGATACCGAAGGTTTCGTTAATTATGGATTGGCTTTGGAAGGTATAGTGTTTTCTGTTATTTTTATCGAAAATTTGCAAGACAATATTGTGAAAATTTCGCTGCGTAGTAAAGGAGATTTTTCTGTAAATGAATTTGCAAGGGATCATTTTGAAGGAGGAGGTCACATCAATGCAGCAGGCGGAAAAAGTGATTTAATCTTAAAAGACACCATTGAAAAATTTATTAGTATATTACCGCCCTATAAAAAAGTCCTGAATTCATGATAAGACCTCTAATCATAATCCTTTTAGTTTGTCTGACTTTCAGTTGTAAAACACCAGAGGCAAGACAGCCCGTTTCTTCAAAATCGGGATCTTTTATTAAAGAATCTGCAGAGCGTAACATTAAGCTTAACAAAAGAGAACAACAACGGATCTCTGCTATTATTGATAATCATCCTAATATTGAATATATAGCTTCAGAAAGTGGCTTTTGGTATTTTTACAACACAAAAGTAGAACAGGACACAATTACAGCCAACTTTGGCGATATCGTTAACTTTACATACAACATCAAGGATTTAAACGGTAATGTAATCTATTCGTTTGAAGAAATACCAATACAAAATTATAACATGGATCAGGAGGAACTGTTCACTGGTCTTCGTGAAGGTTTAAAGCTCATGAAAGCTGGAGAGACCGTTACCTTTTTGTTCCCGTCACAGAAAGCATTTGGCTATTATGGTGATACAAATAAAATAGGTACAAATGTTCCACTTATGTGTCAAGTTACAGTAAATTCAATAACCCAAAATAATTAACAAGTACAAAAAACATGAAATTGATGAATAACACTTTGCATTTAATGGCATTGGTCCTTTTAATGACCACCTCTTCTTGTCAAGACAAATATCCCGATTTGGAAAATGGGCTTTATGCCGAATTTGTAACCACCAAAGGTATTATGGTTGCTAAATTGGAATACGAAAAAACACCGGTAACTGTTGCGAATTTTGTAGCGCTAGCTGAAGGCAACCATCCTTTGGTAAAAGAAGAATATAAAGACAAAAAGTATTACAATGGATTAACATTTCACCGTGTAATGGATAAATTTATGATTCAAGGTGGAGACCCAACTGCTACAGGTACTGGAGATCCAGGCTATAAGTTTAGTGATGAGTTTTATCCAGATTTAATTCACGATAAACCTGGAATTCTTTCCATGGCAAACTCTGGGCCTGGTACAAATGGAAGCCAGTTTTTTATTACTGAAGCATCTTATCCAAGAGGAGATTACAAACATGCAGTTTTTGGTGAACTAGTTATTGGCTTGGATGTGCAAGATTCAATTTCTAACGTAGAGACTTCAAATCCAGGTAATAAACCTATCGTCGACGTGGTGATTACAGAATTAAATATTATCAGAAAAGGTTTTGATGCCAAAAATTTTAATGCTCCCAAAGTTTTTACAGAAGAACTTCCAAAAATTGCTCAAAGGCAACAAGAACTTCAGGAAGGGATGCGTAAAAAAGCAGAAGAAGAGCAAAGGGTTCGTGAAGAATCCAATCTGTTGGCTGCAAATGATATAAAACCTACTCTTGATGATTATTTAAGCAAGTCGGAGACTTTGGCCTCTGGTTTAAAACTATATTTTGTAACCAAAGGAACAGGAG
>JBBKXS010000147.1:0-4809 GCA_037969605.1 Flavobacteriaceae bacterium | reverse complement strand
CTCGAGCACCCATTGTAACGGTTATGGGACATGTAGATCATGGGAAGACATCTTTGTTGGATTACATACGACAAGAGAATGTTATTGCTGGAGAATCTGGAGGTATTACGCAGCATATAGGAGCTTATGGAGTGATATTGGATGGCGGTCAAAAAATAGCGTTTTTGGATACACCTGGACACGAAGCTTTTACAGCGATGCGTGCAAGGGGAGCTCAAGTAACAGATTTGGCAATTATCGTGATTGCAGCGGACGATGACATTATGCCCCAAACAAAGGAAGCTATTGCTCATGCCCAAGCGGCAAATGTTCCTATTGTTTTTGCAATCAATAAAATTGATAAACCTAATTCAAATCCCGAAAAAGTAAAAGAAGGATTGGCCAATATGAATTTATTGGTAGAAGATTGGGGAGGTAAAATCCAGTCTCAGGATCTCTCTGCCAAAACGGGAGAAGGGGTTAAAGAATTATTGGAAAAGGTATTATTAGAGGCTGAATTATTGGAATTAAAAGCAAATCCTAATAAATATGCCAGTGGAACAGTAGTAGAGGCATTTTTAGACAAAGGAAGAGGTTATATATCAACGATATTAGTTCAGGCTGGAACACTTAGAGTGGGCGATTATGTGCTTGCGGGTAAAAACAGTGGAAAAGTAAGGGCCATGCACGACGAACGGGGCAATAATGTAAAAGTTGCAGGACCTTCAACACCTGTATCTATTCTAGGTCTAGATGGTGCGCCACAAGCGGGTGATAAATTTAGTGTGTTTGAAGACGAACGTGAAGCTAAACAAATAGCAGCAAAACGTACGCAATTACAACGTGAACAGTCTGTTCGTACTCAGCGCCACATTACATTGGATGAAATTGGTCGTCGTATTGCATTGGGAGATTTCCAAGAATTGAATATCATCCTTAAAGGAGACGTAGATGGTTCAGTTGAAGCCTTGACGGATTCGTTCCAAAAATTATCAACAGAAGAAATACAAGTCAATATTATACACAAAGGAGTTGGTGCTATTACTGAAAGTGATGTGTTGTTGGCCACGGCATCTGATGCCATTATAATTGGTTTCAATGTACGCCCTATGGGTAACGCCCGTCAAATAGCGGACCGCGAAGAAATAGATATCAGGACTTACTCCATTATTTATGATGCCATCAATGATCTTAAAGATGCAATGGAAGGCATGTTGTCACCAGAGCTAAAAGAAGAAATTACAGGGACTGCTGAAATTAGGGAAATCTTTAAGGTTTCTAAAATTGGTACCATTGCGGGTTGTATGGTTACAAATGGAAAGATTTTTAGAAATTCAGGTATTCGTTTAATTAGGGACGGTGTGGTTATTTACACAGGTGAATTGTCCTCTTTAAAGCGCTTTAAAGATGATGTTAAAGAAGTTGCCAAAGGCTATGATTGCGGAACGCAAGTAAAGAATTATAACGACATACAAGTTGACGATGTATTAGAAGCCTTCCAAGAAGTGGAGGTCAAAAAGAAATTAAAATAGTTTCATATTGAATTTGAATGTATAAACAAACACAAAAAAAAGCGACTCAACGAGTCGCTTTTTTTATGTAAATTATCAAATTAATTCGAAGTATCTTTTACTTTTTTAGGTTTGAAAATAAAGGCATTGGTATAGTTTGTCTTAATTTTTATTAAGGCCTTATCCGCTTCCAACCGACTTCTAAAATTGCCCACCCAAATTTTATAATTAGGCGTTTCATATTCCATACTTATTGGCCATTCATTATACGCGCTAACAAACTTACTTTTAGCGGCCTCAGCTCCTGAACGATTGCCTTGATAGACCTGAATTTTATAAAGATCAACAGTGCTTAAATCTTTTTTAAATTCCAGTAATTTAGAAATATCTTTATCTTGATCTATAGTTACCTTGCCTTCTTGAGCATTGACTTGTAAAGCAAACCCCAACAAAATCAGACAGATAACACTCAGTTTTTGTATTGCCATTTGTAACTTTTTTTTTATTTAGTGTAAAGGTAAATTTAATTAACTCAATTATGCTCGAATTTATTATTTAGAATCTTTATAAATTAAGAATTAACAGTTCTCTAACATTTCTAAAATCGACTATAAGTATTATTTTTGCCTGATATTTTCACACAGTTTTTACTGTACTAATGAAAAAATCGTACCAAAGTTTAGAAGATAACTAACTAACAATATGAAACAGGTGCTATACCGTAAATTAACCTTAATAATTCTTCATTTAGGGTTTATTATTTTACTTACGTTTTCTACCACACTCCATGCTCAAGATGGCGATCCTGCAAAAGGGAAGACCATATTTAATACTAATTGTGCTGCATGCCATCAATTAGATAAAAAAATGACTGGTCCGCCACTTCGTGGTATAGAGTCAAAACTAGCTGATGAACAAGGACTGGATCGAGTTTGGATGGCAGCTTGGATACGCAATAGTGCTGGGGTCATTAAATCTGGAGATGCTTATGCAAATCAGATTTATAATGAATATAAACAAACGGCAATGACCGCATTTCCGTTATTGTCAGATCAAGATATCAGTGATATTTTGGCCTACACCGCAGAACCTATTGCCCAACCAGTATCAGATGCGGGACCTGCAGTTGTTGCAACTAGTTCTACTTCGGATAATACAACATCAAATAAACTTATTCTAGGGGCGTTGGCATTACTATTTGCCTTGTTGGCTTTAGCCTTAATTTTAGTAAGACAAACCCTAAACCGTTTTGCTGAAGCTAAAGGCATTAAGGTTGCCGTGGAAGATAAAACGGTTCCGATTTGGAAAGCCTTTGTTAAAAATCAGTTTTTAGTGCTAGTAACATCTATTTTCTTGCTATTGGCAGGTGGTTATTATGTGTATGGTTATTTGATGCAAATTGGTGTAGACCAAGGGTATCAACCCGTACAACCGATTCATTTTTCACATAAAATCCATGCTGGGGACAACAGCATTGATTGTAAATATTGCCATTCTGCTGCAAGAGTGAGTAAAACATCTGGTATTCCTTCATTAAATGTATGTATGAACTGTCATAAATCCATTTACGAATATAAGGGAGAAACAACTCCAGAGTTCAGCAAGGAGTTTTATGATGGTGAGATTAAAAAACTATATGCCGCGTCTGGATGGAGTGATGCTGATCAAGCTTATACAGGTGAACCACAACCGGTCAAATGGTTAAGAATCCATAATTTACCAGACTTTGCTTATTTTAACCATTCGCAACATGTTACAGTTGCCGGTGTTGAATGTCAAACCTGCCATGGCCCTGTAGAAACCATGGAAGAGGTCTATCAATTTGCGCCATTGACTATGGGATGGTGCATCAACTGTCATAAAACGACAGAAATTAAAGTTGAGGGCAATGCTTATTATACAAAAATACATGAGGAGCTGTCAAAAAAATATGGTTTAGATAGACTCACAGAAGCCCAAATGGGTGGAATGGAGTGCGGTAAGTGTCATTATTAATTTATTAAGAAGTAATTCAATTATATCATATGTCATCAAACAAGAAATACTGGAAAAGTGTTGAAGAGCTAAACGAAAACAGCTCTATTGTTGAGGCGCTAAAGCAAAACGAATTTGTTGCAGAAATTCCTACCGATGAGTTTTTGGGAAATAAAAGTGCTTTGGAAGCTTCTTCTACAACGCGTCGTGATTTCTTAAAATATGTTGGTTTTAGTACCGCTGCAGCATCTTTGGCAGCGTGTGAAGGACCAGTAATCAAATCCATTCCTTATGTTGTCCAACCAAAGGAGATTATTCCTGGTGTTGCCAATTATTATGCTACAACAATAGCAGATGGTTTCGATTTTGCAAGTGTATTAGTAAAAACTAGAGAAGGCCGTCCAATTAAAATTGAAAATAACACTTTAGCTGCAACCAGAGGTAGCGCAAATGCTAGAGTTACAGCTTCAGTTTTAGGTCTGTATGATAGCTTAAGGGTGGGTGGCCCAATGAAAGGTGGCGAATATATTTCTTGGAGTGATTTCGACACTGAAACTAACCAAAAATTAACCGACCTTAAAAATTCTGGAAAAGAAATAGTGTTATTGACACAAACCTTTGCAAGTCCTTCTACATCAAAACTGATTTCAGAATTTAAAGAGGCTTACGGTAATGTTCGCCATGTCGTTTATGATGCTATTTCAGAATCGGCAGCATTGGATGCTTACCAAGCCAAATATGGAGAACGAGGATTGGCTAATTATAATTTTGAAAACGCATCAACTATTGTTTCAGTTGGGGCCGATTTCTTAGGAGATTGGCAAGGTGGCGGATTTGATTCTGGATATTCTAAAGGACGTATCCCACAACATGGAAAAATGTCCCGCCATATTCAGTTTGAATCCAATATGAGCTTGTCTGGAGCCAATGCTGATAAACGTGTGCCATTAACCCCGAGCCAACAAAAATTGGCTTTAGCGAAATTATATAGCTATTTAGTTGGCAGCTCAGTTTCTGTGGAGTTACCAGAAGCCATTGATGTAGCGGTTCGTAACGCCGCTTCCGAACTAAAAAGGGCTGGAAGTAATGGTGTTGTGGTTACGGGAATTCAAGACATTAATGCGCAAGCTGTTGCCTTAGAAATTAATGAATTTTTGAACAGTAAAGCATTTGATGTTTCAACTCCAATTAAAACAAGACAAGGAAATGATACAGTAGTATCTACCTTAGTTACTGATATGAAAGCGGGTAATGTGGGGGCTTTAATCATGAGCGGTGTAAATCCGTTATATACCTTACCTAATGCATCAGATTTTGCTGAAGGATTAAACAATATAGAGTTATC
>JBBKXS010000146.1:0-29198 GCA_037969605.1 Flavobacteriaceae bacterium | reverse complement strand
GTTTTTTGAATGACCCAACTATTAAGCCCATCGTAGGGATCCCAACCTTTAAAATTTTCATTTTCACAATATGCTATGAGTTTTTCAAAGCTCTTTCTTATTTGTTGGTAATTCACTTTTTTCTGATAGTTTAAATATTAAGCCAAAAAATACAATCCAAAATATTGATGAAGAATGTGGAAGTTCTAAAACGACGTTAAAAGATGAAAAAATCACAATCCCCGATAAACTTAATGACAAAAATAAAATTTCCTTGTCCATTATAAGGGTTTTATTACAGAAAATGGTTTTTATTGGATAAAACAAAAGGATAAGTGAGAGTATCCCAATATGTATTGCCATGGATAAAAAAGAGTTGTGAGGTGCAGAAAAATATTTTTCATTACCAATAATTCTTGGGCTATGTAGAGTGTCTGGGAAGAGCTCGTTTAACTTTGATATGGTTTCATCAGACGCATACGGTATTCCAAAACCATCCCCAAAAATAAAATAGTTGTTGGCAATTCTCAATAAGGAATCTTTCCAAAACATAAGCCGCCATTGTACATTAATGTCAGTAAAAGATGGTATAAAAACAAAAACTGCAATTACTACAATCAAAAGGAAAGATGACAAAATTATTTTATACTTTTTTGAACTTTTGATAAACAGATATGCAAAATAAATTAAGGCTAAACTCAAATAGGTAGAATCGTGACCTACAGAAAATGACATTAAAAAAACTAGAAGAAAAAGTGCGTTTTTGAGAAGCTTACCCTTAACATTGACTAAAATATAACTGCCTGCCACAAAAAATCCCAAAATGGTTATTGGCGAAAAATAATTCCTTTCAAAAAAAACATCAGATGCCCGAAATACAAAAAGGTAAAGTACATACACCACTTGAATAGTTATGCATAAAAAACCAAAATAGATTATGGCCTTTACACTGTTTTTTTTAACCAACATGTCACCAAACAAACTATTCAATATAATATATATACTCAACCCATAACCAAAAATCATGAATTGTCTAATGAGCAAATAGCTTCTGTCGAAATCGAAACCTAATCTAAAGAAGGAAATAATGAGGTATATTATTGCTAAAACAAATACAATTTCAACACTCTTTATTCTGTTGTCCTTATTTATAAACCAAATACTACCAACTGTCAATACAAACAACAATACATCGTGAGCGAAAAAAAATGGAGGTAATAGGAGCAACTTTGTGTACGAGTTCCCAAAAACAATAAGGCAAGCTAAATCAAGTAATAGGAGAATACTGATAACTACAATTGCTATTTTTTTCATTCCTTTTTTGTTTGCTGAAGTAAAAAAACATAAAAAAAGCTAAAGAATACAATTCCTTGTTGTCTTTCCAAAACATCTTCGGTTAAAAAAAATATAAGTGTAATAAATAAAAACCAACCATAGAGACTATTAATTTCTAACTGCTTAAAGTAGGGTGAAAATATAATTAAAAGAAATAAAAGAAATCCAATGATCCCGAATGAAGCTAATATTTGAAGAAACTGGTTGTGAGGTCCAAACTTATTTTTAGCTGCAAACTCGAAACCATTTTCTGTATATGTGTTAACGAGTTCTTGCTTTAAATCCCCTGGCGCTACACCTATAAGTGTATTTTGTTTGAATAAATTAAGGGCTGAACTCCATTTTACCAGTCTAATAGAGAGTACATTTCTCCTTTCTTCGTTATCGGTTATCTCTATTTTTGTTTTTTTAAATCGCTGAATCTTATCTATCCTAAATGGATTGGTCACATAAAAAATACCTGCTAAAGAAACTACAAAGACTACCAAAATAACCTTGTAGCTGTTTTTTTTGATAAATGATAATAGAAATAGTGAAATCACAAGAAATAAACATACAATCCCTATTAACGATTTTAGCAAGAAAATGTTTAATACAATAAAGATCATTATAGGAATAGCAAATCTTTTTTGAGACTTAAAAAGCTGGTTTACGGCTATTACAAGGCTAAATATCGAAAATAGAGATATAAGTGTTGGATGCCAATCAGAAAAAATCCTCGTAAGCCCAAAGGAAAGAAATTTGTAATAATCGGCAGAGCCAACCCTAATAATATAGCTATCGGTCCTGATAATGTCTATTACAGCATAAATGTCTGCTATTAGGAGAAATAAAACAGTTGACGACAAAAAAACAAGCAAAATCTTCTCTTTGATCTTATAATCAATCAGATTGGTTATGAAAAACAATGGAATAAAAACATACGATAAATGCATCGTAATTTGTTTAAATCCTTTAGGAAGGTCTTCTGTATATATTAAACTCAATATATAAAACACAAAAAAAAAGGGTAATAGTGTAAAGCTAGAAATCGTCTGTTTGGTGATTACATTAAACTGTTTTGATAACAACCAAATAACCAAAAGCAAAGCGATAATTACCCCTTCGAAATTATAAAATCCTGAGGGGATCAAAAACGCCAACCCATATAATAAATATATATATAGATTGTTCAACAATGGCTGTGACAACATTTTTAGCTAATATTTTGTGGCAAACCAGTATTTAAACTATCAATTATCTTAAACGTAGTTTTTGTTGTAAGGCTTATGGATTCAAAAGATATTGGACTTTCTTTTCCTTCGCTTAAAGATAATAAAAACGCTTCTACCTCTTGCTTATGGCCTTTAGAAATCGATTTTAACTTTGTGGTTTTATTTCTTTCATGAAGTTCGCCAAATCTAAAATCGTGAATTCTTCCCGTCTTACCTCCGCCAAAAACTTCAATCATTTCTTTTGGCAATGATTTGTCTCCATTGGCTAAATAGTTAAGACTTCCTATAGATCCGTTTTTAAATTTAACGATAATCGAAATATTATCATCGGCTTTCATTTTCGCATTGGCAGTGTTAATGCATTCTGCATAGACTTTAATTGGCTCTGAATCGGTAAAGTATTGCATCAAATCTATAAAGTGACACATTTCACCAATGATCCGACCGCCACCAAGTTCAGGGTTTTGAGTCCAATGCTCTTTAGGTATAAATCCAGCATTGACCCTAATGTTAACAAACATAGGTTCGGATAGGTTATCAAAGGCTTTTTTGATAGCTTTTGACACGTCTGCAAAACGTCTGTTAAAACCGACCATGAGTTTACCGTTAGAGCCTTTGTATGCGTCTTCAACAGCTTGTAACTCATCTAGTGTCATAGCGAGTGGCTTTTCAACAAAAACATTCTTATTTGTCTTTAAAGCTTCAATAGCATACCTAGCGTGTGAATTGTGAGGAGTGGCAATAAAGACAGTATTAATATTGGCATTATTCATAATATCTTCCGCGTTTGAAGACGTATTGTTAAACCCAAATTTCTGGGCTACATTTTTTGAGGTGATCCCTTTTGTTGTTACAACAGTGTCTAACGATGCTCCGCCCGATTTTACATTAGGAATTAAATAACTTTGTGCAAAACTTCCTGCGCCAATAAAGCCTACATTAATTTTTTCGACCTTATTGTTATTGACTTTGAATGTTGAGATTTCTTTTTCAGTATTACTTTCAGGGTATTTTAATAAAATCCCTATCGATGGTTCTTCTACTTTACCCAATACAATATCATAGGCCCTTTCAGCATCTATAATGTCAAAAATGTGTGTTGTTAATGCTTGTAAGTTGACGCTTCCATTGGATATCAATCTTAAAAAGGCTTCCATGTTTCGTTGTTCTGTCCAACGAACGTAAGCATAAGGATAATCTTGACCATTATCTTCATAATTGACGTCGTATCGTCCAGGTCCGTAAGAACATGACATTCGCAAATCTAATTCTTTTCTATAAAAATGTGGATCACGAGGAATATCCATTTTTACGGCTCCAACAACAATTACTTTCCCTTTTTTACGAGCAATGGCGGCTGACAATTCTATTGGGTCGTTTGATGGTGATGCGGCAGTTATAATCACGCAATCAAAGCCATGGCCATTTGTAAAATCATCTATAGTTGCAAACAGGTTAGAGTCATTCCTTAACAATGCTATATCTGTAGAAGTATCTATCGCTAAATCTACCAATCTTTGTGACAAATCAATTCCAAACACATTACATCCATTCGCTTTTAATAACTGACATGTAATTTGCCCCAAAAGCCCTAAACCAATAACACAAATATTATCCCCTAGAGTCGGTTCACTTTGTCTAACACCCTGAAGTGCAATTGCCCCCAAGGTTGTATAACTTGCATCTTCGAAAGACACATTGTCTGGTATTTTAGCTATCAAGTTTTGAGGTATAGCTACAATTTCTGAATGGGATGCAAAATCTTGGCCGGCACAAGCAACTCTATCACCTACTTGAAACAAGCTTTTAGTGTCCATAGATGCAGTGACGACACCAGAAGTGCTATATCCCAGCGCTTTTAAGCTGTCTAATTTTGTTCTTACTTTGTCTAAAGTGGCCTTTAAACCTTCCTTTTTTATGTTTTGAAGTACTTGAGCTACCAAATCTGGCCTTTGTTTTGCCTTTCCAATTAAGCTTGCTTTACCAACTTTAACCGTTCCTCTTTCTGTCCCGGCACTGATTAATGAAAATTTGTTTTCAACCAACACCATCCCTTTTGAGATTGAAGGTAAAGGCACCTCATCTACATATAGCTCTCCAGATTTAAAATTTTGTATGACTTGCTTCATTTATACTATATTACTTAAGCAACACTCTTTTTGTGTTTTTTATTTCTTGACCAATGTTTACTGATTAATTGTTAGACTTTATAAAATCTTTATATTGATTGTCATAAAAGTAGGTGATGTTGTCTTCCATTTTTTCTAAATCATAAATAACTTGCCACGGTCTGCCTTCATTATTGAATTGACCTGCTCCAATTTCAACCATTTTCTTGTCGGAAGGGATTTCTTTGCGTATCACAGTAAAGTTTTCATATTTGGGACCAAGTAACTGATTGACCTGAAATTCTCTTCCGTTAAAATCTAATATCATTTTTTCTTCAGCATTTTCAAATTTGATATGTAGATAAAACCTTGTGTCAATATCAACTCCTTGATTTGATGGCTTAATGAAATAAATAACGTTTTTATCGACGAGCATATCATAGCCTTGAGAATACATCATAAAATAGCCTTCAACTAATGCAGATTCAAACTTTTTCAAATACCTATTTGATTTGGTATTTTTGGCGTATTCGTTTCTGTAATTGTTGATGTTTTGGTTGAGAAATTGTGACCGTATACTCGTTGTCCAAATTCTTCCAGAACCATCATATTGCCCAATTATAATTTCGCGTTCTTTATCTACTTTGGGCATTTCAAACTTATATACCGCAACATTAATAAAATTAGAACTTAAGCTATCATTAAAAGAAATTTTAGCTGTTGGTAGGTCAAAATTTTGCAGTTCGCCGTTTTGAAGCACAATGTCTAAAAAAAAATTGGTAGACTTATTTTTTTCTGACGGATTGGTTTTAAACAAAAATATCGTGTTGTTTTTTATGGCGACATCAAAACCGTTGTCATTTTTTACAAAATATCCTTCGTAAAGAGCTAGTTCTATATCTTTTTCGTTGGCTACAATTCTAGCTTCTTCTTTTTTAGAAGAATCGCTGTCATCAGTTGTAATCTTTTTGGCATTGTCTTTACATGAAAACATAGCCATGGATACCAATACAAATATTTGTTTTCTCATTTTTTCACTTTTAACGTGTTACTACTTTAACTTCCTATAGTCTTTATTATTATCTAACATTGACATGATTATATCTCCAATTTCCAAGTTTTTAATGTTTTTCTCAAACATTTCTGATAAGTGATACGTAGTCAGGGCTGTTTTTATTAAGTCCTCGACTCCATAACTAAAATTAGTTTTATCGTGGTGCAAATTTACAACATGTTTGTACATTTCATCATGCCCTTTAATGCGTTTTATTTTGTTCTTAAAGGTTTTTTTGCCATTTTGACCTATGAAATACATTTTTAGATAATCATCAATGAAATAAGTTTCGTGTTCTGTTCGAATCTCGATTTTTTCTTGTACACCCCTCAACGAATTTCCTTTATCGGAAACAGTCATGTTTGCAAGTGACCCATTGCTGTATAAAATAGAGACTGAAAACGTCTCGTCTTTTGAGATGCTCTTTATCATATTTAGCTCAATCGGTATCTCGTCTTCGAGCCAAAAATTACAAATATCAATCCAATGGGTTAGGTTTCCTGTTATTCGTGTGCCTTGATTATCCCAAAAATACCAGTGATTATCATTGATTAGTATTTCTTTTATTGAAATATTGATTACCGCCTTCTGATTTTTTAATTTTCTTTTAATTTCTTGGTTTATTGGTATAAATCGTCTGTTGTAGCCTATTTCAATTTTTGCTCCTTTTTGATATAAGTTAACCAAAGTAGAAATATCATCCAATGTTACACATGGCGGTTTTTCTATGAATAATAACGTATTTGGATTAATGTTAAAAATCTCTTTGGCAATTCGCGCATGATCAGAATGATAAGTAGCTATAATTGCCAAAGGCTTTTTGACCAAACTTATTTCATCATAGCTGTCTTGAGGCACTAAACCATTATATTGGTAACCATATGTGTTTTTGTAATAATCAGAGTATATGGACACATAGTCGATACAACATATCTTTTTTATATTTTTTATATTTTGTGCAATATAAACCCTTGAGTAATCACCTAAACCATATATAAACACTCCTTCTTTATGGGATGGAGTTGTAGTTTTTAGTGGAATTATTTTTTTCTCCGGAAGAGCGACCGTTTTTTTCTGGCTTTCTTCATAAGTATCTTCTCCAGAGAATTGATTAAACGCGATATCGCTATTGTTAAACGAATGGTCGTAGCAGTCATCCATCTCAAAAAACTTATTCTTAACGACAAAGTTTCTGGATAGCTTTGAAGTCTGAATACTATTGTTTATATATATTTTATTATTAAAACTAATTTTGACAATAGTTCTATATTTTGAAATGATTAATCTTGTGTCTCGTTTTGATCTAATTTTAGAGAATGTTCTTGCAAAACCTTCTGCAAATAAAAAGAACCACACTTTACGAAGCTTGTTTTTTGCTTCGGGTCTATCTTTTACATCTTTAATTTCGTCTTGCTCAACAGAAATTAATTTATCATAATCCAACGTTTCTAATCTACTAATCTCAAACATGCATTAAAGTGTAATGGTTTTAAAAATTGAGTTGATTTGGTCATCAAACCTATCTATAGCGAACTTTTCATTGAACTTAACGCGACAATTATCGCTCATTTTCTTTAGCAGTGCTTTATCATTTAGCAAACCAACGATGCGTTGTGCTAATAGTCTCGGGTGGTTCTTCTCTACAAGTATCCCTGTGCTCTCATCAATAATTTCAGGAATTGCGCCTTCAAAAGTAGAAATTACTGGAAGCCCATATTGTAGTGCTTCTAAAATAACTAAAGGAAAGGCGTCATTAAGTGTTGGGTGGACAAAAACTTTCGATTTATCAAAAAAAGAATTTTTTTCATCCCCTATTTTTTGACCATGAATAAAAACATTTTCCATGAGGTCATAATCATCAATCATCCTATTTACTTTTTCTAGTATCATTTCATTAACCGTATTTCCAACTATATTTACTTTAATTTTTGGCAACTCTTGTTTTACCAAACTTAAGGCTTCGATAAACACAAATATGCCTTTAGAAGGAAACAAATTGGACAAAAACAAAAGGTCATCCTGTTTGTCTTCAATAGAAATTAAAGCTGAACCATCTTGCTTTTCAATCCCATTTTGAAGTTTATAAACAGTCGTTTTCTTTAATTTTAAAGGTGTAATTTCTGAAGCTATCAGACCGTCAGAAAGATGAATTATAATTGAATTATTAAAAACCCAGCGGTAAACTTTAATCAAAAAAGAATGCTTGTTTATCTTATCGGTAATTCCTTTTGCGTGTAAATGATAAATTGGCATAATCCTCATTATTTTGATAATGAAAACAAAAATCAAATCTCTGTAAAAGGTACTGTTAGCAGGCGAAATCGTAAAATAAATGAAATTTGGTTTAAAACGAATACTCTTTTTAATTAAGCTAAATGCTATTTTAAAAGTCCTGTAAATCTTATCGAAACTCAATTGTGAAAGTGTTTTAAGATTGTTTGAAAACTTTAACTCTATGAAGTCTTTCTCAAAAAATTGATCTAAAACCTTTAGGCTATATATGTGTTCGTTTAAAACAGAAACCCCATGGATTGGAGGTGGTAGTTGAACTAAAAATAAGATTTTATTGTTTTGAGGCTCTTTTTTCATAAAAAATGTATGTAAAGTAAATAAACCAAAAATATATTGCCGAATGAGGGAGTTCTAAAATTACATTAAAAAATACCCATATGAACAAAGCACTCAAAGTAAAAAACAAAAATAAACGATCACTATTGGAAGATTTACTTTCAAGAAAAATTTGGCTAAAAAAATTTTTTAATGGCACAAACAAAAGTAGGGTTGGCAATATCCCAATATGATGTATCATTGTTAAAAATGAATTGTGAGGCGGTGTTATCCATCTTTCGTACTTGAAATTGATCCCCGATTCCATAAATGAGGAGTTGATTTCTTTGGTGAATTGTGCAGCATTTTCCAAAGACATGTAGGGTTGGCCAAAACCGTCTCCTAAAATAATGAAATTCTCTACCACAGCCCTTTGCAGTATTTGAGTCCAATAAATAATACGCCATGTTGCATTATTATCATTGAATTGTGGTAATTGAAATAAAACAATTAGCAATACTAGTAAAACACCTGCTGAAATAAATCGGATTTTCGGTGAGAATGAAATATAAAAGTTTATCAAGAGAAGAAAGAACAGTGCAAAGAAAGAAGAAGCGTGCCCCAATAGCCCGGAAATGATTAGTGCCATTAAAAAAAGTAAAATTCTTTTGTGTCCTCTAAAATACACTAAAACATAAGCTCCATAGGATAAAATACCCATTACGGCAACCGAAGAATAGTATGAGAACCCTTCTAATGGCGAATAATCGGGTACAGTAGCATATAAGTATAAGAAATAGAGCAGTTGAAATGCAATTGACCAAAAGGCAATTTTTTTGATAATCACTATAGATTTGTTGATGTTATCAGATTTTTCAAACACTTTATTGGCTATAATATAAGTGCATATGAGATAAAAAAACAAGAAAAATTGTCTAAACATCAATATGAAATAATCGCTACTTAAGTCAAAAAAAACTATTGACCATCCCAAATAAATTAATGCAATAGTAATCAGCAAAAAAATGGAGGGAAATTTAAAGGTCAGTTTCATTGTTATGAGTGAAATAAATGTCGCAATAACTAGCAAAAAATCATGAACAAAAAGTGGATCTTTGAGCGGTAATTTAGAAAATCCTCTATCAAAAAGGAACAGCGCAATAATTATGATCATAAATATTACAGCCTCGAATTGAATTTTTGTTTTTGATAGTCTTAAATTCATTTACAAAATCTATGTGTTTCTAAAGGTAAATTATTTATTTATGCCAACTTGCTTACTGATTTTAGTTTTCAAAATTAGTAATATATAAATAGATACTACCGCAAGAAATAATATCATTGAAACTAATTTATTATCTATCATCATTAAAAAGTAATTCAGTAGAAACAATCCAATAGCATAGGGAATGAAATATACTGCTCTATCTTTGAAAAATCGGAACTTATTGAGTCCCCAACCATGAATTATAATAGCGCATAGTTCTCCAACAGAAATAGATATATATATAAAAGACTCATTTGTATTATCAATAAAACTAAATATAAACACCAATGTTATAACAATGGCAGCCCCTAAAATAAAACCAAATGAATAAATTTTGTCTTTGTTTTTTAATAATAGCTCTAATGGACCAGCAAAGGATATCGATGTGAAAAAAATTGCTGGCAACAAGAACATTAAACTTTCTATTGATTTTTGATAATCCTTTGTAAAATATTTAATCGAAAACTCTGGATAAAACACAAAGATTATTATAATGGCTATTGCGGCAAAAACTCCTATTTGATCAACAGACATTACTAAATTTTCATCTTTAAGCTCCTTAAACAGAATTTGAACAATGAGTCTTTTAATGCCAATATAAAAAACATAAATTTTCAATAATAGGTAGGCATTGGCAATCGCTTCTACATTATAGAAAAAACTGGCAAACGAAACAATCCCCAAACCAAAGAAAACAAGTGCAAATGATGCTGCGCCAACATCTAAAGAAACAAAATAAGACTTATAAAAATTTGTTTTCAGCTTCACTAAATATGTTTGTTTATTAAAATAGGATGATAATGTTCCTACCATAAAGTAACTAAGTAGTAAAGTTATAATATAGGTTATTTTTACATATTGATTATCAAATACCACACTTAAAATTATAAATACAGAAAGTATCGTAACCCTCAAAAAAGATAAAAATGCGCCTTTTTCTGGTTCTCCTTTGCCGTAAAATGAGTAGTCTGCATTTAGTGCTATTAAAGGAATAACAACATAAAAAAGTAAGTTATCAAACTCTAATCCTTTAAAAAACAAATCAAAAAATAAGACAGAAACAAGAATTACCAATGAAAAGGTAAACCGATCTCTCTGGCTGTTTATTAAAATCTTTCGCCATTTGTCGTTCAAAGCAATATCTCTTACTGTAACAAGTTGTAAGCCTAGGGATATAATCGCTGTAAATATCACGACCAAAGATTCAAAGTTCCCAATATCATAAATCAGAGACTGTTCTAAAGTTTTTAAAAACCCAACAGACACCAATGATATGATTTGAGAAAACCCTGTTAATAGGGCCACAATAAAAATTCTTTTAATCATTTAATAAAATTTGTGACTTTAGGCACGGCTAAAAGCTAAACATTTGGAAAACCCTGTGTTTTAATTTAAAAAACGAATCAAAAACGATTATCCTATTTTTTATTTAGAACAAAATAAACCGATTGAGGAAAAAGTCTTTGGAATCTATTTTCTGTATGATATTTGACATTACGTTTAAAAAGACCCGACAAATATTTATCAAAGTAAACATATGGTTTGTAGGCATATATTGGTTTTGACAAAATACTTTGGGATAATCTTGAAAATAATGTAGATAGAGTAAAACAATAGTTTTCGCTTATGACCTCAAATCCAAGATTGTTTATTTGCCTATCTAGAAATGGTTTAGGAAGTCCTCTTTCGTTTTTAGTAAGGGCATATCTTGGTTGTCTCCAATCTCCCATTGAAACGATAGGTTCTCTCAACAAAAATATCCCGTCCTTATTCATTGTTCTATGAATTTCTTTCATGACGTAAGACACATTTGGAATATGGTGCAATACACCAAAACAGGTCACCAAATCAAAAAAACCATTTTCAAAAATCATATCACCATTAATTTCTGGCTTTATGTAAGTAATGTTTTTATCATTTATTTTTTGACCTTGGAGTTTATCTGATGGTTCAAGAATGTATAAGTTTTCTATTCTATCTATAATAGGTAAAAATTCATGTCCTGTGGCCGAACCTATTCCTAAAACATTTTTATACATTCTATTCTTATCTAAATATTTATAACCATGGGTTTTGTTCATGTTTCCATAAAGATAAATACCTTGGTCTAACAGCTGTAATTCTCTAGACTCTATTCGAGAGTAACCTTCCTCCTCCTCTTTATACCATTGAGCTATTTTATCAATAGAAAAATCGTCACCATATAAATTCGTGCCATTAAAATACTCCTCCATTTTATACTTATTAATTTATCTTCTCAATACCCCACAAAAATCTAAAATGATTTTATCAGGAGATATATTTAGGTTTTTAAATTCTTTATGAGCAACCAAAAACACGACAATATCTGCTTTTTCTACTGCTTCTTTATAATTGGTTATTTTAAAGACTTTATGCTCAGTTATATTGGGTTCTACAATATAATATTCCTCATTATTTGCATTTTGCAACACTTTTTGGGCTATATATTTTGCTGGCGATTCCCGTAAGTCATCAATATTTGGTTTAAAGGCCAACCCCATTAAAGCTATACTTGGCTTATAGCCATATTGTAATTCAAATTCTAGTTTGGCCGTTTGAACTTTCTCTGCACACCAAAAAGATTTGTAATTATTGATTTCTCTTGCTGTGCCAATTATTTTAGATTCCATTGGATAGTCTGCCACAATAAAATAGGGATCTACAGCTATACAGTGTCCGCCAACACCACAACCCGGCTGTAAAATATTGACTCGTGGGTGTTTGTTAGCGAGGTTAATTAATTCCCAAACGTCAATGTCTGCTTTGTCACAGATTAAAGACAGCTCATTTGCAAACGCAATTTGAACATCGCGGGACGAGTTTTCAACCAACTTACACATCTCCGCAGTTCGAGAATTGGCTTTATGCAATGCTCCTTTTATAAATTGGGTATAAAAGGTTATTGCTTTATCTGTAGAACGTTCATCAATGCCCCCTATTACCCTGTCATTATGTACTAATTCATACATTACATTGCCAGGTAACACACGTTCTGGACAGTACGCTATAAATAACTTATTTTCCAATTCTGGGCGTTGGTCATAAATTAAATCCCTCATTTTTTCAGTCGTGCCAATAGGAGATGTCGATTCTATAATATACAAATCGTTTTCTTTAAACAATGGTATAATAGCTTTTGTGGCCGCCTCGACAAAAGATATGTCAGGTTCGTTTTTATTCTTAAAAGGAGTGGGGACTACTATTAAATAAGTATTGGCTTTTGTTGGTTTTGTGTCAGCTTTTAAAAATCCTTGATTTACCGCTTCGGCAACTGCAGTATCAAGTTCTGGTTCTATAATATGTATTTTACCTTGGTTTACAATATCAACTATTGCAGGATTAATGTCCACTCCTAAGACTTTAACTTTATTTTGAGCAATAAGAGCTGCTGTAGGTAGCCCTATATATCCCATCCCCATCATGACAACTTCAGGTTGTTTCATAAAATTTATCTTTACTATTTAGTTTAATTCTTAATTAAAGTGGTGTGACCGGTTCTGCTAGATTAGAAATAAATTCAATAATTCTTTCACAAGCTCTACCGTCACCATAAGGGTTATGACGTGTACTCATTTTAATATATTTATCATTATCTCTAAGTAATTCATTCGCTTTTTTAATTATTTTATTGCTGTCAGTTCCCACTAATATTACAGTACCTGCTTCAAGTGCTTCTGGCCGTTCGGTAGTATCTCGCATTACCAAAACGGGCTTGCCCAAACTTGGAGCTTCTTCCTGAACACCTCCACTATCGGTAACAATTAAATACGACTTGCCCATTAACCAAACAAATGCTGGGTATGACAATGGACCTATAAGGTGAATGTTATCGATTCCTGTCAATAATTCATAAACGGGTTGTTGTACATTAGGATTTAAATGAACGGGATAAATAATTTGGCATTTTTTATTGTCGGATGCTATTTGCTTAAGTGCATTACATATGTTAATAAACCCTTCTCCCTGGTTTTCCCTTCTATGCCCGGTAACCAAGATCAATTTTTTTAGGGGATCGATAATTGTTTTAAGATTTTCAATTTCTAAATTGTTGAAATCTGGGGAATTAACCTTTTTAAAACTAAAATGAAGGGCATCTATTACAGTGTTTCCTGTAATAACTACAGAATTTTCATTGACGTTTTCGTTTAAAAGATTTTGTTTAGATGTTTCTGTTGGAGCAAAATGATAATCTGAAATGCACCCAGCAACACTTCTATTCACCTCCTCGGGAAATGGAGATCTTTTATTAAAGGTTCTTAATCCTGCTTCAACGTGGCACACTTTAGCGCCGTAATAAAAAGCAGCTATACTTGCGGCCATTGTTGTAGTTGTATCACCGTGGATATACACAAAATCAGGTTTGAAATCTTCTAAAACGGGCTTTAATCCAGTAATAATGTCTGCAGTTAAGGAATACAGATTTTGATTGGGCTTCATTAAATCCAAATCATATTCTGGTACTATTTCAAAAAAATCAAGAACTTGATCTAACATTTCCCTGTGTTGTGAAGTAACACAAACTTTAGTGGTATGTCTTTCAATTTGTCTATTAAAAGCTTTAACCAAAGGTGCCATTTTTATGGCTTCAGGGCGAGTACCAAATATGATTAGGTTTTTTATCATTCTTGAGTTAAGTCTGCAAAACTACAAAAAGAATTTGGCATCAAACTTTAATTATATACTATTCAGCAATTAAAAAAAATTAATCAATAATCTAGACAATCATCCCCGCAGCCACAGTCTCATTTGTAGTGTCATCAACAAGAATAATACTACCAGTAGTTCTGTTTTCTCTATAAGGATCCACCATGAGTGGCTTTGTAGTTCGTATTTTTACTTTAGAAATATCGTTCATGTTAAGATCTTTATCATCTGATTTTCGTTCTAAAGTATTGATGTCAAATTTATAAACCACTTCATTAATCATTGCTGTCTGATCATTGGAGGTATGCTTAATGGTATATTTTGCCCTTGGTCTGGCTTGTTCATTTCCTAACCAACACAACATAACTTCAATGTCTTGTGATGCTTCTGGTTTGTTGTTCGGTCTTACAATCATATCTCCTCGACTAATATCGATATCATCCTCCAAAGTTATAGATACCGACATTGGAGCAAAAGCCTCTTCGATTTCCCCTTCAAAAGTATCAATAGCCTTGATTTTTGAAGTAAATCCCGATGGCATTACTAAAATGTCGTCTCCAGCCCTAAACGTACCACTAGCAATGCGTCCAGCATATCCTCTATAATCAATAAACCCCTCGCGTTGTGGTCGTAATACAGTTTGTACAGGAAAACGAGCATCTACCTTATTCATGTCGCTGCTAACATGAATAGTTTCCAATGTGTACAATAAGGTTGCACCTTGGTACCAGTCCATATTGGAAGAGCGGTTCACTACATTATCCCCCAATAAGGCACTTATAGGAATAAACCGTACATCTTTTATAACCATTTTTGAAGAAAATTCCTCAAACTGACCAATCACTTCATTATATACTTCTTCGGAAAAGTCTACAAGATCCATTTTATTAATACACACAATTACATGGGGAATTTGTAACAATGAGGCGATAAACGAATGCCTTTTGGTCTGTTCAATAACGCCGTGTCTGGCATCCACCAAAATGATGGCTGCATTTGCGGTTGAAGCACCTGTGACCATGTTACGAGTATACTGAATGTGACCAGGTGTATCGGCAATAATAAATTTCCGTTTAGGAGTTGTAAAATATCTATAGGCAACATCTATGGTAATCCCTTGTTCCCTTTCGTCGCGAAGCCCATCCGTAAATAATGCCAAATCTACACCTTCATGACCTCTCCTTTTACTGGTGGATTCAATGGCTTCCAATTGATCTTCAAATATGGATTTGGAGTCATATAGCAAACGGCCTATTAGAGTGCTCTTGCCATCATCTACACTTCCAGCAGTTGTAAAACGTAATAATTGATTATTGTCTAACATTTTAAAGTTTATTGAGACGCTGAAGCAAGTCCAGCTTTCGAGTTCATTTACAAATTAAAAATACCCTTGTCGCTTTCTGTCTTCCATCGCCGATTCCGAACGCTTATCGTCACTGCGATTTCCTCGTTCTGTCTGGCGCATCGCAGAAACTTCCATTGCAATTTTCTCTAAGGTATCGGCATCAGATTCAATCCCGCCGGTAATGGTAATATCGCCTAAAGTCCTAAAACGAATCTTTTTGATTAATACCTCTTCCTTTTCCTCAAGTTTCAAATACTCCGAATAAGGTATCCAGGAATTTTGCCTCCATACCACTTTGCGCTCATGGGCAAAATATAACGAAGGAATGCTGAGATTTTCTCTTTTGATATAGTTCCACACATCCATTTCCGTCCAGTTACTTATGGGAAAGGCTCTAAAATGCTCCCCTTCAAAATACTTACCATTGAATAGGTTCCAAAGTTCAGGTCGCTGATTTTTTGGATCCCATTGCCCAAAATCATCTCTATGCGAAAAGAACCGTTCTTTTGCTCTTGCTTTTTCCTCATCTCGTCGTCCACCTCCAATAGCGCAATCCACTTTATGGGATTCAATAGCGTCTAACAGGGTAGTTGTCTGAAGTGCGTTTCGAGTTGCATTCTTGCCTCGTTCTTCAGCAACACGACCTTTGTCAATAGATTCTTGAACGGAACCCACGATTAAATTTACACCCAATTCTTTAACTAGATCGTCCCTGAACTGAATGGTTTCGGGAAAATTGTGCCCTGTATCCACATGCATTAAGGAGAATGGAATTTTCGAAGGAAAAAATGCTTTTCTTGCCAGATGGGTGACTACAATGGAATCTTTACCTCCGGAAAATAAAATTACTGGGTTTTGAAATTGTGCCCATACCTCTCGCAGCACAAAAATAGCTTCACTTTCCAGTTCGTCTAAATAATTTAAATAATACTTACTCATGTTTGAGTTGCAGTTTTGGTGTTATAAAATCAATTATTTTTTTTGTTGAATTATTAACTGATACATTTTCCGTTATAATTTCAATATCTGGATGTTCTGGCGCTTCGTAAGGCGCCGAAATACCTGTCATGTTCTTAATTTCTCCTGCCCTAGCTTTTTTATAAAGTCCTTTAACGTCACGACGCTCACATTCTTCAAGACTGGTATTGATATAAACTTCGACAAAATTAACATCTTTGACAATACTTTTAATGTTTTCCCTGTCTTTTTTGTAGGGTGAAACGAAAGCGGCCAAAACGACTAATCCTGCATCTATCATTAAATTAGCTGCTTCGGCAATCCTCCTAATATTTTCAGTTCTGTGCTCTGGAGAAAATGTAAGGTCGTTATTTAACCCTTTTCTAATGTTATCACCATCCAAGGTATAAGTTTTAATTCCAAGTTTCTGTAGTTCAAGTTCAACGGAATTTGCAATTGTCGATTTTCCTGAACCAGATAGTCCGGTAAACCAAATTAAAAACGAATTGTGCTCGTTTTGCTTTCTTCTTTCATCAACTGATACTTGATATTTGTGGCGAATAATATTTTCTTTCATGGCGACTGGTGATCCCTTTTTTCTAAACCATAATTAAACTTATACCAAATATTTTCATGAACATAATATAGTAGCATTTTCGTTACGACTTCCACGGCCCCTATTTTTAGTCCAATTATTGGATTTCCTGAAATAATCCATGCCAATAGCATTGTATCCAAAGTTCCAACTATACGCCATGTAATGGTTTTAATAAGATGGCGTTTATTGGCATCTAAAATCACTGACCTAAACCAAAATCGTTCATGAAAGTAATACAATATCATTTTCGTGGTGATTTCGGCTAAACCTATTTTTAGTCCAATTATTGGGTTTCCAGAAATTAACCAAGAAATTAACATTGTATCCATTGTCCCAACTAATCTCCACGTTATTGCTTTTGCTATATGTCGTTTATGTGATTTATCTTTCATATTTAGACACCAAAAACCAGGGGTTCAACAAATTCTCTTTATTATATAATAATGGTTGATTGGTTTCCTTTGATATCACTTTTATTCCGACGGCATTACAAATAGCTTGTCCCGCAGCAGTATCCCACTCCATCGTAGGAGCATAGCGTGGGTATACGTCAGCATTCCCTTCAGCAACTAAACAAAACTTTAACGAACTGCCTTTTGAAACAATTTCAACTTCTTTACCAGTATGTTTTAACTCATCAATGAAATCCAAGGTTTCTTGACTCATATGCGAGCGACTTCCAACCACCTGTACGGGGTTTGAATTAGCATGCTTTGGTTGTAATCGAGTTGCATTATTGAGAACCTCTTCAACGGAAGTGTCATGAGATTTTAATTCGGTTTTAAATGATTCACCTTTTAAAACATTGGCAAAATAAATCACTTTTGTTGCTGGAACATAAATAACCCCTAATTTGGGTTTTCCGTTTTCCACGAGTGCAATATTCACTGTAAATTCACCATTGCGTTTTATAAACTCCTTTGTGCCATCTACAGGGTCTACAACCCAGCAAGTGTTCCATTTCTTTCTAATAGAATATTCCGTTTGCTTATTTTCTTCGCTTATAATTGGAATTTGAGTTGGCATTAAAAAAGTGTTGATGATATCGTTAGCTCTTTTGTCGGCTTCGGTCAGAGGCGATTTATCATCTTTATATTCTACTTCAATTACAGAGTTATAAACTTCCATAATCACCTTACCCGCTTTTAAAGACGCTTCTATTGCCACTTGTAGTTTTTTGTCATTCATTGCATTTTGATATTGCTGTTTTTAAACTATCCTTCCAATTAGGTGTTTGAATTCCAAATGTATGCTTAATTTTAGTTGTATCCAACACGCTGTACTTTGGCCTTTTCGCCATTGTTGGATATTCATCAGTAGATATTGGATTTATTTTTATAGGGTGGTTTTTGAGATCAAAAATAGCTTTGGCGAAATCATACCAACTGACAACGCCCTCATTGCTGTAATTATAAGTCCCGAAGTTGTGGTTGGAGTTTTTAATAAAATTACATATTAAAAATGCTAAATCCATGGCGTAAGTTGGTGATCCTATTTGGTCTGACACGACATTAATTTCATTAGTGCTCTTTGCAAGCTTAAGCATTGTTTTTAAAAAGTTGTTACCGTGCTCAGAATATAACCAAGACGTTCTTATAATATAATAGCTTTTGAGGATTGAACTGATTTCTTGTTCTCCTTTCAATTTTGTTAAACCATAAACTCCAATAGGATTTGTTTTATCAGATTCGGAATATGCCTTTGAAGAATTTCCGTCAAAAACAAAATCTGTAGAAATGTGTATTAGTTTTACATTCTCTTGTTTACAGGCGATCGCAAGATTTTTCGGACCAGTGGCATTGACATCAAAAGTCGCTGTCTTATCGATTTCGGCTTTATCAACAGCCGTATAGGCGGCGCAGTTAATGCACCATTCTAATTTGTTTTTGTTAAAAAATGACTGTGTTTGTTCTTTATCAGTTATATCAAGTTCAGGTAAATCGGTGTAAATAAATTTTAAATCGTGAAATTCTGCACTTACGTCTTTAATACATTTTGCTAGCTGTCCATTTCCTCCTGTTACCAGTATGGTTTTCATGTTATAGCGTTTTCAAGTTTTGGCAAAACTACATCTTTTTGTGAAATAAGGAGTTCGCTGTGAGGCACCAACCAATCGATGTTTAGTGTTGAGTCATTGTAAATTATTCCTCCTTCGGAAGCTTTATTATAAAAATTGTCGCATCTATATGAAAAAATAGCGGTCTCACTCAAAACCACAAAGCCATGGGCAAACCCCCTTGGAATAAAAAGTTGGGATTTGCTTTCTCCAGATAATTTTTGAGAAATGTATTTGCCATACGTTCGAGAATTCTTCCGAATATCAACAACAACATCCAAAACTTCACCATGTACAACTCTTACTAATTTAGCTTGAGCATGTTCCCCAATTTGATAATGCAGCCCTCTTAGTGTGCCTTTTGTTGAAAATGATTCGTTATCTTGAACAAACTTGATGTCTAGTCCTATTGCATTATTAAATTTATTCTGATTAAAGCTTTCGTAAAAATAACCTCGATCATCCACAAACACGTCTGGTTCTATAACAAAACAGCCTCTTAAATTAGTTTCCTTAACAACCATTATTCTTTGTTCAAGAGGCCTAACAAATTCTTACCATAACCACTTTTTAGCAGTGGTTTTGCTAAAGCCTTAAATTGTACTTTATCAATAAAATTCATTTCAAATGCTGCTGCCTCAATTGATCCTATCATTAGGCCTTGACGTTCTTCAATAACTTCAACAAATTGAGAAGCCAGCATTAATGATTTAAAAGTTCCTGTGTCTAACCATGCTGTTCCTCTATCTAAAATACTAACGCTTAATTCTCCTTGTTTGAGATATTCTTTGTTAACGTCGGTAATTTCCAATTCACCTCTAAGGCTCGGTTTGATATTCTTGGCAATGTTTACCACTGAATTATCATAAAAATAAATTCCCGGAACCGCATAATTTGATTTTGCTTTTTTTGGTTTTTCTTCTATGGATATTACCTGTCCTTTTTCATCAAATTCAACTACGCCATAACGTTCTGGATCGTGAACCCTGTAGGCATAAATAATACCTCCGCGTGGATCATTATTGCTCTGCAATAATTTGGATAGTCCAGTTCCATAAAAAATATTATCCCCTAAAATTAATGCGACCTTGTCATTCCCTATAAATTTTTCGCCTATAATAAATGCTTCTGCTAGACCATTTGGAGATTTTTGCGCTGCATATTCGAATTTGCATCCATATTTTTTTCCATCACCAAGAAGATCCTTAAAAAGTGGCAAATCTTTTGGGGTAGAAATAACTAATATTTCATTAATTCCCGCATACATTAAGGTCGAAAGCGGGTAGTATATCATGGGCTTATCGTATATGGGCATTAACTGCTTGCTAACCGATAAGGTCAATGGGTGAAGCCTAGTCCCAGATCCGCCAGCTAAAATTATTCCTTTCATCTGTTTATACTTATTGTTTTTTAACTATCAGGTGCAATGCCCAATAAACATCTTCTGTTGGTTTAAAAATTTGCTAATGGGCAAATTATTCTTGACTATATTTTTGAACATACCAATTTATGGTTTTTTTTAGTCCTGATTCAAAATTTTCATCTGCTTTCCATCCTAATTTTTTTTCGATTTTGGAAGCGTCAATTGCATATCTAAAATCATGTCCAGGTCGGTCTGCCACAAACGATATTTGCCTCATATAAGTTTCTGACTGAGGTCTTATTTCATCTAGGATTTCACAAATTGTATTTGCAATATAAAGATTATTCCGTTCGTTATTCCCTCCAATATTATAGGTTTCTCCTGATTCTCCTTTATGAAACGCTAAATCAATGCCTTTGCAATGATCTAAAACATAGAGCCAATCCCTGATATTTTTACCTTTTCCGTAAATTGGAATGTTCTCTCCCTTTAAGGCTTTTTTTATTATTGTAGGAATTAATTTTTCGTCATGTTGTTTTGGCCCATAATTATTAGAACAATTGGTAGTCACTACATTCATACCATAGGTATGGAAATAGCTCCTTACCAAAAAATCTGACGATGCTTTAGACGCACTATAAGGGCTGTTTGGTGCATAAGGGGTTTGTTCTGTAAATAATCCTTTGGCTCCTAATGAACCATAAACCTCGTCAGTAGAAATGTGCAAAAATCTATTGTTTTTAAACTCTTTTAGGGGTTTATGGGCCGTTTCCATCCAAAATGTCCTAGCAATGTCCAGCAATGTAAATGTTCCAAAAACATTGGTTTGAACAAAGGCATCTGGTGCTTTTATGGAATTATCAACATGAGATTCTGCCGCAAAATGAATTACTCCACTAAATTTGTACTTATCAAAAAGGGATACTACTAAATTTCTGTCACAAATATCTCCTTGTACGAAGGTGTAATTACTATTGCTATTAACTTCAATTAAATTGGAAAGCTCACCTGCATAAGTGAGCTTATCTAAATTAATGATATTGACTTCTGGATATTTTTCTAAATAATACGTAATGAAATTAGAGCCTATAAAACCTGCGCCGCCTGTTATTAAAATTACCATAGCTAAATTTTATCTCTAAAGCGTTCTAGAAATTTTATAAAAGTCAAAGACAGTAAAATGATAGACGTAACCAAAGCGAACGCCATCATATAAAAAAGTTTTTGGTTAATGTAAATATTTAAAAAAGCTATTTTATTATCTATAACTGCAATCTCTTGCATATTAGATATTATCTCTAAAATTTGCTCTTTGTCCTCCCTCTCCCTTTCTAATGTTACCAATTCTCTTCTAATTTCAATTTCACTTTTATATAATTCATACTCTTTAGTCTTATCAATTTGATCTGAACCCTCAATTGTTATACTTGTTTGTGAGCCAGTTTTATCATTCAATGGCTTTTCTAAAACACGCTTATATATGTTAAGCAAGGAATCTGATTTAACCAAAACTTGCTTTAGTGCAGCCTCCCTATTATTCAGCTCATTAATATCTTTCTTGTTTTCTCTTTTAAAATATTCTGAAGTATTAATTTTTTCAACTATTCCGTTAAACAAAGGATTAAGATTTATTTTCTCTTTTGCATTAATAATGATTTGTTGTTGTTCAAATTCCCATAAATTAATGCTTTCATAATAGGTCTTATAATCAATTGTGGAGGCTAAAGTTGAATCAAGCGCTTTTAGGTAATTATCATAATTTTTAACCAGTTGCGTTTCTGACAATGTAGGTTTAATGCTGATATTCTTTATTGAAATTACTAATTTACTCGAAACATTAAATTCCTTCTCAAGTGCAATAGTGTCCTTGTCCTTAATCAATTGATTATAATAATCTATTAATTCATATAAATTCCTTCCAGTATTGTAATTCTGCCTCACTATAACTGATGATTGATAAATAGGATCAGTGATCTTTTCTTTTAAATAACCAAAACCATAACCAAGAATAGCGGCAATAGCAATTTTTATCACATGCCTTTTAATGAAAAAAACGAGCCATACAAAGGCGAGAAATAGCCCATTTAAAATACTTCCAATAAATCTAAAAAACCTGCTAAAAGCGTTTCCTATTAGCTTAAATAATTGTCCTAAATCAACTTCTTCTGAATTTGGCTGCTCTGGTAAGTTTTTACTCATAATGCTGTATTGTTAATTAAATATTTGTTGTAATATTTTCCTTGTTATCAAATAAGTGGGTCTAACACCAGAGGTTCCTAAACCTCCTGAAGCCAATGTACTTCCCGTTTCCAATGGGTTGTCACTGGCATAATAGGCATATCTTACTTTTACATTTGTACTTATGCTCTCCCTTACTTTTGAAGCAGCCTGAATAGCCTTTTGATAATGTGCTCCCTCCATTTCCAAACCGATGACATTCCAAGTAGAGTTAAAGAAAAATTTCAAAATCTCCTTGTTCTGAAGTGATGTCCCTAAAACTGTAATCATAGATCCTTCATAAACATCTACTCCTTGTCCTTCTAAATCTTTTTTTGAAAGTTCATTTACAAATGGATAATTATCGGCAGTGCCTTCAAAAATATGAGCTGATGGAATCATGATATCTCCTTTTCCTCCTTCTAAAATACCCGCCTTTCCCATTATAGAAACGGACTCTACATTAAGGTGTACTTTTTTTTCCTTAACTTTAATGGGTTTAAATAGTTCGTCAATGGATTCGTAAGCCTGTTCACCAAACGCATAATCCATCACAAATAAAACGGGTTTTTCAGATTTTTTAACGGTTCCAGAGGTTTCAATATCTGTTTTTGAAAAATCAATTTTAGAAGTGTCAAAAATTTGGACATCTATATTTGTGCCAGAAGTGTCCTCGATATAAATCATCCCTTTTAGCAAAGCTTCTTTAATTACTTTATTGCGCAAGGTTTCATTATCTTTTTGGCTTAAGGCTTCATAAACTTCAAAGATGTCTTTTTTCGCGGCAAGGGTTTTTAAGGCTGAAGGAGCAAATATGGAGTTCATCACACTATGCATATTGGCACTGATCACATGAATTGGGCGTTCTAGCAAATTGTTTTTATAAAGTATTCCCTTAATATTATCTGCCCAAATTTCTCCATGTATATGATGGCCAAGTCGTTCTCTTAAAACGGGACTAAATGTAACGGTGCGCTTATTGTTATTTATGACCTCTTCTATGGCCAATTTACCTAACCAATAAATGATATGTAATAATCGGTCAGGGTGCGTTGATGTGGAGAATTTTTTATGAGCTTCGGTTAGCTCGTTGAATGTTCTCCCCAATATATTGGCGGTATGGGTAATTGCAATTTCTCTTTCTTGTTGGCTGAGCACATTAGGGGAGAGTACCGCTTTTTTTAGTTTTATCCAGTCTCTTGTTGTTGCTCCCTGGTCGTCAATAAGAACACGCTTACTTATTTTGTGCGATTCTACAAAAAGAAAGGTTAAATGGGTTAAAATATCATAAATTTCAGAACGGCCTCTGGTAATTTCAATATTCATTTGTTCATCATCGATTCGGTAGCAATTTCTTCGTCGTTTTGGAGGAATAATCGGTTTGAAATGTGAATTACTATATCCTTCGTCGCTTGTCAGGTTTATAAACGAACATTCCTCAATGCCTTGTGGAAGTCTATCGATTACATAAAGTAAACCTTCTAATTCTGCTTTTTCCTCTCCAATAGAACCATATATTTCTGGGCGCAATAGCAATAAGGCTTCTCGTAATGTTTCACCAGAGACTCCCATGGGTTTGTAAAACCCTCGATTAAACAAATGCCGCATGGTAATGTACATTCTTTCAATTGCATTCGAGCTTTCTTGGGCTCTCGTTCTTTCATGATGTCTTTTTTTGTCCATATTGTTACTATTTCGTCTGCAAAGATAATACTATTTGGTCAATTTAAATTCCTGCAGAGCATGGGCTATCTTTCGGTCATTGGATAGTCTTGGAATTTTGTTTTGCCCTCCTAATTTCCCCACTGATTTCATATACTCTTGAAAGCCATTCTTTTTAACCCTTGTTATTACCAAGGGCCTTAATATCTTTCCCTGTATCAGGTCAAAATAATAACTGTTTTGTTTTTGTAGCGAAGCATCGATTAGATTTTCTAAATTTAAAATGTCTTGAGGATCACTTTCAAACTCAATAAACCATTCGTGGTATGGCAATCCTGATTTTGGATTAATTTTGGGGGCAACAGTAAATTCTGAAACCTGAACGTCAGTCCCCATTATAGCATCTTGAAGTGCCTGTTCTACTTCTTTACCGATGACGTGTTCTCCAAAAGCTGAAATAAAATGCTTTATCCTTCCTGAAACAATTATCCTATATGGATTTGTTGAAGTAAATTCTACTGTGTCTCCTGTGTTATAGGCCCAAAGCCCTGCATTGCTAGAAATAATCATGACGTAATTCACTCCAATTACAACCTCTTCAATAGTGATCCTATTGGGGGTTTTGTCAAAAAAACAATCTGCTTTTACAAACTCATAAAAAATTCCAGAATTTAACTGTAGCAACATCCCTCTTTCATTTTGTTGATCTTGAAACGCGAAAAACCCTTCACTGGCAGGATATAATTCGATGCTGTCAACTTTTCTTCCGATAAGGCTCTCAAATTTTGCCCTATAGGGCTCATAGTTGACGCCGCCAAAAATGAAAAGGTTGAAGTTCTTAAATACTTCTCCAACTTTTTGTCCTGTTTGTTTCTGGATTTTTTCAAAATACATCTGTACCCAAGATGGAATTCCTGAAATAATCGTCATATTTTCAGTTAAGGTTTCCTCAACTATAGCATTGATTTTTGATTCCCAATCTTCAATGCAATTAGTTTCCCAAGATGGCATTCTGTTTTTTTGAAGATACTTTGGGATATAATGGGCCACTATTCCGGAAAGCCTCCCAAGTTGAATTCCGTTTTTTTTGTCCAAGATTGGGCTACCTTGAAGGAAGATCATTTTACCGTCCACAAATTTGCTATTACCTGTTTCGGCAATGTACATTAAAATGGCGTTTCTGGCGGCTTCAACGTGAGTTGGCATACTTTCCTTTGTAATGGGAATATATTTTGAACCAGATGTGGTTCCTGATGTTTTGGCAAAATACAGTGGTTTTCCTTTCCAAAGGATATTTTCCTCTCCGGCAACCACCTTATCTATATATGGTTTTAAATCTTCATAATCCCGAATGGGAACCCGACTTACAAAATCTTTATGGGTACTAATGCACATAAAGTCATGAACTTTGCCAAATTCGGTTGTTTTAGCTTCGACAATTAATCTTTGAAACACTTTTCGCTGTGTTTCAACAGGGTTGTTGGCCCATTTTAAAATTTGTTTTTTTATTCGTGCCGCAAAAGGTTTGGCTAAAGCTGATTTTATAGATAGCATTATTTGAAGTCGATAAAATTTGTTGGGTTTACGGGATATCCCCGGCTCCAAAGTTCAAAATGTAAATGTGGCCCAGTAGTAAATTCTCCTGTGTTACCGGCCATAGCTATGACCTCACCAGCCTTTACTAGATCGCCTTGCCGCTTGGTCAGTGACGCATTGTGCTTATAAACAGATATCAACTCATTGCGGTGCTCAATAATGACCACATATCCTGTTTCAGCGGTCCATTCTGCAAAAATTATTGTTCCATCCGCAGTGGCCTTTACCGGAGTGTCTTTTGCTACAACAATATCAACAGCATAATGTTTCTCTTCAACGTTATAACTTTCTGAAATAGTGCCGTTAACAGGTGGGAACAATACCAAATTTGATGAAGGTATTGCGGTTTCAAATATATTATATTTGTCCTCCTTATCAACAAAGTTTCGTAATAATGAGTCTTCTTTAGCGGGTGTTAAATTAAAAGCTTGATTTTCAATTTTTGCCGCATCAATTATTGAATCTTTATTGAACTCAACCATTTTAACATCTCCAGTAAGGACTCTTTTTATAGACTCATAATATTGCTGATTCATATTAGTGACCTGTTGAAGCGAATCGGCTTTGTAATTTAACTCTGTCGCCTTTTGCTTTAATTCTGTCGATGAATACCCCGGAATATATTCTCTTAAAGACGTAAATGCAATTAGAAAAATAGTGCCTGAAACTAGTAAAATTGTAGATAATGCCACAATAACAAAAACATTAAGTCGAGTTAACTTAATGGCGAACCGCTCTTCAAAAGTATCTTCATTTAAAATAACCAATCGGTACTTATGGAGTAGCTTTTTAGCAAATTTTTTTTCTTTTTTTATCTCTGACATTATAAGGCAAAATTAAATAAAATAAGTGCAAGTTAAAGTCTCCTAGGTTAAAGTTTGCTTTTAAACGTTTAAATTGAAGTTTAATTATTAAATTTGTGATTCAAATTATAAAATTATGATAGCAGCACATATGTTTTTAGCGATTGGCCCTTGGCAAATTGTTTTAGTTGTTTTGGTTGTTTTACTATTGTTTGGTGGCAAAAAAATACCTGAACTGATGAGGGGTCTGGGTAGTGGAATAAAAGAATTTAAAGACGCCAGTAAAGAAGATGATAAAAAAGAAGATAAAAAATAAATCATTCTTATGGATTAAATAAAAAAGGCCAACTCATGAGTTGGCCTTTTTTATTTAATTTTTACAGATCTAATAATCGATTCCAATTCGAAAATATAATCTCGTTTTTCCACTGAAGGAGCAAAGACATACCCTTCAATGATTACATATCGGTTATTTACTTTATCTTCAATGGCGTAATTAATAAATGGACCTGCCATAAAATCATTTTTCACATCCCAGATACCTTTTGTTTCGAATGTTGATTTGTTATCTATTATGGTCTCGAATATATAAGGCGCATAGGCGCTTTCGGTCGCTAAATAAGTGCCTTCCAAGCGTCCTTCAATATGCTTTTTCCCAATGGAATCTCTCATTCTAACAATGTCTGTGACGGCACTATCTCCTTTTCGTATCGCGTCAAGTGGAGCTTGGTAAACCAAAAGATCCATAGTCCCTGTTTTAGTATCTTTCCTAATCCAAAAAAAATGATTCTCTTTTTTTGCTATTCTGTAGGCCTTTGAAAAGTTCAAACGAATTCCTAAATTTTCTTGGAGCGGTTTATCGTCAAATAAGGAAAGTGCTATGCGCCGTTGCTGTTCCTTGATTTCAGTTTTCTTAAAAGCTGCTACAATTTTTTCAGCGTTTGAGTTTAATTGATCTATTATTTCAGCATTCGTTTGCCCTGTAATTACTACAATGGTTTGTGGTTTTGCATACACGTCGTTCAAAATAGTTATACCTGCTGGTTTACCTTTTTCAACCTTAAAAACCGTTCTGTTTTTTGCGGCAAAACCTGAAAAAACTTGTGGAGGCATTTGCCTTAAAGAAAATATTGGTTCGTCCTGTGGTAATCCCTCAAGTGGTGCCGCCAATACATTTCGAATTTCTTCACCAACAACATCTTCCCAAAGCATATTATCAACAACAACTGAAAGATCGTTAATAACACCGGAAGAATCTGGAACATATCGTTGCTTTTTGGAATCACCTTCGTTACAGCCAATTAATAATAATGCTATTACGGGGAAAAGTATTCTGTTTTTCATGAATTAATTATAAATCTTTATTTGGAAACAATAAGCGTCATGCCCACTTTTAAATTAGTACCACTAATATCGTTCCAATCTTTAATGTTTTGAACAGAAACTCCTGGAAATTTTTGTGATATACTCCAAAGTGAGTCGCCGTTTTGAACTTTATATGTTTTTTTACCTTTGATTTCAATGGTTTTTGCGGTTGTATTTTGTGGTGCAACACTAGCGTTTGCCAACGGGTTTCTGGGATAAATTATAAGGCGATCGCCAATACTTATGTTATTGCTTCGTAAACCGTTCCATTGCTTTATTTGACTAACCCTAACGCCATATATTCTGGCTATTTTCCCGAGATAATCTCCAGATTTGACTCTATAGGTGGTTTTAGTTTCTGAATCAAAAAATTGAGGCAAGGGCTTTTCTCGTTTTTCAAATTCCGATTTTACATAAACGTAAATTTGTTCTTCATTATTGACAAATTTGCCAACGGCATGCCTAGGTAATCTCAACACATAGTCTTCCCCTTTTATATAAGGAATGATGTCGAGTTTATACGAAGGGTTTAGGAACTGTAATTCTTCAATTGGAACATCTAATAATTCGGAAACCTGATCTAAAGTAATCATTTGTTTGATGTGAATAGTATCGGTTTCCATGTATCTAAAATCTGGTTTAATTTTTTTAAAGCCATGTTCTTCGGCATATTCAAAAATATACATGGTTGCCAAAAATGCTGGTAAATACCCTGCAGTTTCACGTGGTAAAAATGGCCTGATGTTCCAATAGTTTTGATACCCTCCCGAGCGCCTTATAGCTTTTGTAACATTTCCGGGGCCAGAATTATATGCTGCTAAGGCTAAATCCCAATCACCAAATATTTCATACAATTTAGCCAAATATTTACTCGCTGCATCTGTAGATTTAATGGGATCACTGCGCTCATCAACATAGCTGCTTACATTCAATCCGTACATTTTACCTGTTGCAAACATAAATTGCCAAAGCCCTGTTGCGCCAACCCTTGACTTTGCTCTAGGTTTCAATGCAGATTCTACTACAGCTAAATATTTAAGTTCCAGAGGAATGTCATATTTGTCCAG
>JBBKXS010000145.1:0-6598 GCA_037969605.1 Flavobacteriaceae bacterium | reverse complement strand
ACTTTGATATATAATGTGTATTTTGACTATATACCAAAAAACAAAAAACCCTCTAAACGTAATGTTTAAAGGGTTTTGACTTTTAAAGTGTCTTTTGACAACTTTATCAGCGGAGAAAGAGGGATTCGAACCCCCGGAGGTGTGACCCTCAACAGTTTTCAAGACTGCCGCATTCGACCGCTCTGCCATTTCTCCAGTCTCCAATGGTTTGCCCAATTGCGGGTGCAAATATAGAACCCTTTTTTATTTCTTTCAAATAAAAGCTATAAATTTTTATAACTAACATTCCCCATTATTGAATTTAATTATCACATAATCTACACACTTCAACTTCAAATAGTATTTTTGTATAAAGTTTGACTTTATGACGACCATTATTGACCATTTAAAATGGCGCTATGCTACAAAAAAGTTTAACCCCTCAAAGGTGTTAAGCCCTAAAAAAATAGATATATTAAAGCAGGCCTTCAACCTCACGGCCACCTCTTTTGGATTGCAAACCATAACTATGCTCATTGTATCTAATAAAGAAAAGAGAAAACCTTTGGTAGAACATGCATACAATCAAAAACAGGTTTTTGAGGCCTCACATTTGCTGGTGATATGTATTCAGGATAATATAACTAATGATGATGTGGATAATCTTTTCAACACTACTCAATCCATAAGAAATACTCCCGATCATATTCTGGATCCTTACAGAATGGATTTAAAGAATATGATGCAAAAAATGAGCATTGAAGAGCGTCAGAAATGGTCCATTAACCAAGCCTACATAGCGCTTGGAAATCTAATGACCGTTTGTGCTGTTGAAGGCATTGATTCGTGCCCAATGGAAGGGTTTTCGGCAGAACATTACGATAGGATTTTAGATCTTAAGAGTAAAAATTTGAAATCCGCCTTATTGCTTCCCGTGGGCTATAGAGCAGATGACGATATGTTTGCAGACTTTAAAAAAGTGCGTAAAACTGTTGATGAGTGTACAATTGAATTGTAGATATGTCTAACAACAATCAACAAACAACAAACAAATAACTAAACTATGCCTGGTTTTGAATTGTTCGGTGAAGCTGAACGTAAAGAATTAAATGATGTTTTGGACAATGGCGTCCTAATGCGTTACGGATTTGATGGGTTACGAAATGGTCATTGGAAAGCTAAAGCATTGGAAATTGAACTTCAAAATACGTTTCAAACTCGATATGCACAATTGCTATCCAGTGGTACTGCGGCAGTTTCTGTGGCGCTCGCTGCTGCGGGCATTGGAACAGGAGATGAGGTCATCATGCCAACCTTTACCTTCGTCGCTAGTTTTGAAGCGATCATGATGCTTGGTGCTATCCCAGTTTTAGTCGATATTGATGATACTTTAACTCTAGATCCAAAAGCAGTTGAATCGGCCATCACTTCAAAGACCAAAGCGATTATGGTGGTTCACATGTGTGGAAGTATGGGTAATATGAATGCATTGCTGGAAATTTGTTCCAAACATAAATTACTTTTGATTGAAGATGCTTGTCAGGCCATCGGTGGAACTTATCATGGAAAACCATTGGGTAGTATTGGGGATTTGGGCTGTTTTTCTTTCGATTTTGTAAAGACCATAACCTGTGGAGAAGGTGGTGCTGTTATAACTAATAATAAAGACTATTACCAGAATGCTGATCATTTTAGCGATCATGGACATGACCATATTGGAAATGATAGAGGAGCCGAAACCCATCCGTTTTTGGGATATAATTTCAGAATTTCCGAACTTCATGCCGCAGTTGGATTGGCTCAAGTAAAGCGGTTAAAGGAATTTTTGACGATTCAAAAGAAGCATTATAAAATATTAAGGGAAGCATTATCCCAAATTCCTGAAATCACTTTTAGAACCATTCCGGAAGGTGGTGAAGAAAATTATGGTTTTTTGAATTTCTTTCTCCCAAATTTGGACATTGCGCAAAAAGCATCGGTGGCACTTAAAGAAGCTGGAGTGGATGGTTGCTTCTATTATTATAACAACAACTGGCACTATGTAAGAAAGTGGGAACATCTTAAGGAGATGAAAACCTTATATCCCTTATCAAATGAGGTTAAAGATGGCATAAAATATCTTCAAACTAAAGAATTCCCGAAATCAGATCATTTTATAGGTCGAAATATTTCTTGTTTAATAAAATTGTCTTGGACCGAAGTCGAGGTTAAGGCAAGAGCTAATAAAATGGTTAAAGCTATAAACAGAGTTTTATAGATTAATACTTCACATACTCAATAATCTCAAGCCCATAACCAATCATACCCACTCGTTTGGTCTGCTCGCTATTGGAGATCAATCGCAGTTTATGAATGTTAAGATCGTGAAGGATTTGTGCCCCAATCCCAAAGTCCTTGGCATCCATAGCAATGTTTGGAGCTTTAATAATATCCTTATGGTTTTGTTGCTGTTTTAAGGTTATCAATCGCTTAAGCAAATTAGTTGAACCATTTTGCTGATTGATAAAAATAATAACGCCCTTTCCTTCATCATTGATGACTTTAAACATATCATCCAATTTTTCATTGGGATTGTTGGTCAAGGTTCCTAAAATATCATTGTTTACTAAAGTGGAGTTGACTCTTGTAAGTACATGTTCATTCGTTTTCCAAGTGCCTTTAGTCAATGCAATATGAACTTGGCTATTGGTAGTTTGTTGATAGGCCCTTAACCTAAATTCACCAAAACGGGTCACAATATCAAAATCCTCCTTCTTTTCAATTAAAGAATCATGTTGCATACGGTACGCCACCAAGTCCTCAATAGAAACAACTTTAAGGTCAAATTTATGAGCAACTTTAATGAGTTGTGGCAATCGCGCCATCGATCCATTTTCATTCATAATTTCCACGATAACCCCAGCAGGTTTAAGTCCAGCCAGTCGTGCAAAATCTATAGCAGCTTCGGTATGTCCAGTTCTGCGTAACACACCACCCTCTTTGGCAACCAAAGGGAAAACATGACCAGGTCTAGCCAAATCGTAGGATTTTGTATCAGGATTAATTAACGCCAAGACAGTTTTTGCTCGATCACTTGCCGAAATCCCTGTAGTTACTCCATTTCCCCTCAAATCTACCGAAACGGTGAAAGCTGTTTCCAATGGATCGGTATTGTTATGGACCATCATAGCTAGATCCAGAGCCTTACAGCGATTTTCTGTGAGTGGTGCACAAATGAGACCACGACCATGGGTTGCCATAAAGTTGATCATTTCTGGGGTTACCCTTTCGGCTGCAGCTACAAAATCGCCTTCATTTTCTCGATCGGCGTCATCAACAACGATGATGACTTTACCATCTCGAATATCATCAATGGCCTCTTCAATGGTATGTAACTTAATTTGTGGTTGCAATGTGGTGGTTGTCATTAATAATACATTATTTGCAAAGATATGGCTTATTTTATATTTTCAGAACAACTTATATTTAAGTCTTCTTTTAATTTATTTTTAATAAAAAAGTGGGCCAAACCATAAAATGGGAAGCTAATGACCATCATAACTGCATGGATCTTTTTTAATTTGATATTTATTGTGTTGTAAAAACTAGAAATTTTTAGGTTCACAATAACAAAATAGAATATATAAACAAAGAGTGCAATGAAGCCTAAATCTCTTGATGCTGAAGCAAATTCCGGCAGTTTATTGTTTTTAAACACAAAATGTAAGATGAATAAAGCGATTCCAATACAATAAAAAATGAAAGAAAATTTGGAATAATCCATAACATCTTTTGCTGTTGTTTTAGAGGAAATAAAATTTGGATCGATTGATAATCCTTTTTTTGTTAATTCATCATTGGTAATATCTCTGGAAATTAGCGTATTGTATGCAATTGGTTTTACGCTGACGTCATAGTTAAGTTCCCTATAGTTTTTTATAACATCAATAAGCTTTTCATTTTCAAAATTGACAAAATAATTGGGGCCAACTAATCTATAACCCAAATCTATACTGCTTTCCGTTTTTATTTTAAGAAATTTTTTGATTGGGTCTAAATAGGTATCAAATTCGAACAAGCCTCTATCATTGGTAGCCCTACGAGTTAAAAACACACTTAAGGGTAGCATGATCAGAGTAGACATCCAAGTAGCAAATACGGAACTGAACGATCCATCTTGTGAACTGTTTTTTGCAAAAATACCTATAAAATGATAGGTTAAAAACAATAAAATGGCGATAACAAGTGGAAGACCAATACCACCTTTCCTGATAAGGGCTCCCAAAGGCGCTCCAACAAAAAATAAGATAATACAAGCAATACCCAAAACATATTTTTCGTGTAGCGAAATAATATGCTTATTCAAATTTTTGGTGGTCACTGCTGCTGACATTTTTTTAGTGGTCAAAATTTGACTAGAGCTACTAGTCGTATTTGAAGCTAAATTTAGAAGCTGAATTTTGGTCTTTGTTGGAAAAAGATCTAAAATTTCACCTTTAAAAATGGAATCCTTTATAGGTTCTATGTTGGCATTTAAATTGGAAATTGAGGTTCTGTTGTACATGGTTTGGGAAAGCTCCTGAAGTTCTATACTTTTATTACTAACAAGGCTGTCAATAGTATAATTGAGTTCGTTGATATTAAGCATGCTAAACCGGTTATCATAACTTTTATCTTCCAAATTCACATTATTCAATCCCTCTAAATCTACATTAATAATATATTCTTCAAATGCACTTTTTGCATAGGGCTTTTTTATAGCCTCTTTAGGATTGTTGGTTAAAATTTCGTCATAATAATTGCCATCATATAAAACCAATTGTAAAATATTGGATTTTTCACTGCTAATAAGTTCACCAGATTTTGCAGCAATAACTACATAATTACCTGTTCGCTTTGTTTTTTTTTGGTGAATAATGACCTGTTTTAAGAATTGCCCTCTGTCCCCGCTTTTTTCCTCTACTTTGATATTATAGTTTCCAATATCATTAAATTGTCCTTCGGCAATTGCCATAGCAGGCTGCACTTTAGCTATGTTTTTTCGAAGATTATAAAAATTAAAATTCGCCAAGGGAATCACGTTATTGGAGACAACAAAGGTGACTATTCCTAAAAAAACTATAAAAACACTTAAACTTCTCATCGCACGTTGCAAAGAAATTCCAGTGGATTTCATTGCGGCAAACTCATAGTTCTCGGCAAAATTACCAAATACCATTATGGATGCCAATAAAATGGTCAAGGGTAATATTAATGGGATTAGGGTAGGGGTAACGTAAATTAAAAATTTGAAGATGACATCAATAGCCAAATCTTTACCCGCAAGTTCACTGATATAAAGCCATACCGATTGTAAAATAAAAATGAACATGAGTATTACAAACACGCTCAAAAAAGTTTTTAAGTAGGTCGTTAATATGTACCTATCCAGTATTTTCATTTATTTTAATGGACCTAATCTAGTTTGTTGATGTAGTAGTTTTTGTACTTGCTTTTGTCAAATTTAAATAAGGATTTTGAAATAGGTTCGTTGGTTTTTAATGAATTAACAGTCAGGGTTGTTTTGGTTCCATTTTTACCAATTTCAATAAGATTGTAAATGTGTTTTGTTTTGGCATCTATACCCAACAGTACTTGTTTTATTTCTGAATTGGTATCGATAGGATTCAATTTCACAAATTGAATTTTTCTGCCTTTTACATCCTGAATAATGTCCATGGCATAGGTGTAACCTTCTTGATAAAACGACAACATTTTACTTGGTGACACGGTATTTTCATCTTCTGTATTCTCAGAAGAAATAGTGACCTCTTCATCTTCAGGACTAATGGTGTATAAGGTCTTTCCGTCAAAAATCCTGGTAACTCCTAAAACATTCAGAATGTATTTATCGCCTTCAATGGTCACATCTCCTCTCGTAGTTTGGTTGATGTTTTCGCTAGAATTTTGCAAAGCATATTTAAAGTCGATTGTAATATTGTCATAGCTTTTTACTTTTGCACTGACCTCATTCAATAAGGTTTTGGCCTTTTCCGCATCTTGTGAATAACTAAGAAATGCCACGAAAAAAAGCGTAATAATCGATATTTTTTTTATTGTTTTCATTTTGTAAATGATTTAATTATTCGTTCTCCAATAGTTTGTCCAAAGCTACTAAATCTGGAACCAAAACATTGCGAGCCTTACTGCCCTCAAAACCGCCAACTATACCAGCAGATTCTAATTGGTCTATAAGTCGTCCGGCTCTATTGTAGCCCAATTTAAGCTTACGTTGCAATAAAGAAGCCGATCCTTGTTGGGCAATAACTATGATTTCGGCTGCTTCTCTAAACAGCTGATCTCTGTCCGTTATGTCCATATCAAGACTTGTGCCACTTTCCTCCCCTACATATTCAGGTAATAAATGGGCATCGGGATAAGCTTTTTGTGATCCAATAAATTCGGTTAATTTTTCTATTTCGGGAGTGTCAACAAAAGCACATTGTATTCTGATGATATCATTGCCTTGAGTAAATAACATATCACCACGACCAATAAGCTGATCGGCTCCTGAGCCATCCAAAATGGTACGCGAATCGATTTTAGACGTGACCCTAAATGCAAGACGTGCTGGGAAATTGGCTTTAATAATACCTGTAAT
>JBBKXS010000144.1:0-5913 GCA_037969605.1 Flavobacteriaceae bacterium | reverse complement strand
ACTTCTATATATGTTTCTCCACCATTCCCAACTATTTCTATTACCCAATTTTTACGAAGTTTTATTTCCAGTTGACTCCAGGCTTCAATTAAGTTTTCAATGCCTTTTTTTGGATGAATACGGGATAGAAACAGTATTTTTTTTGGCATCGTTACCTTATCAGGAATAATGGAGGGGAAAGCTTTAATATTAATTCCGTTGGGTATCATTGCTACAGGATTTTTTAGACCTAATTTACGAATACTCTCCACCTCCATAGGAGCCGTGGCATGTAAACAAGTGGCTTCCACCTGATCTTTATACTGAAATAAATTAAGTGCCAGTTTCTTTTTTAATTTACCTTGTTGTAATGCCCAAGGCTCGAGCATGCCGTGCGGCGAAATGATGTATGGGATATTATTTTTTTGAGCATATATAGCCATTTGATGAACAGGAAATTGCCATAAGCCATGTCCGTGAAAAAGATTTGCATTTGAGTACTTTAAACTGTTTTTTAAAGATTTTGAATACCCAAGAAAACCATGTTCATTAAAATTAATCTTACTATTGTTCGATTCAAAACTATTTATAATTGGATTTTCACTTTTCAAGGTATTAAGTTCTACCTTTAATACTTTGCTTCGGCTAAGTATAGCTCGAATTAAATGTGCTACACTTCTAGCAGGGCCTCCGGTTGAAATATCTATAGATGATATAACATGATTAATCTTTAGTGCTTTTGCCATGGTGGTGTTATATGATTATCTGTATTTAATGTTTTCAAAAAATATTGAGCTACTACATCTGGCTCTATACATCTACTCCATTTTTTTATGGTTTCTTTTTTATCTCTTATTTCATCTTTGTTTGTAATACAATAGGTGAGCGCCTTAAAGAGGTCCAGTTTTTTTTTAGGAGAAAAAACGATGCCATTAAACTTATCTTTTATTAACTCTTTAGCACCACATTGGTCACTGCAAATCACAAATAGACCTGCCATTAAGGCTTCATTGACCACTGCACCCCAACCATCATGGCGAGAAGGTAAAATATGCACATCATAATTTTGATACATTTTCAAAATTTCAGAATTTTCAATAGTGCCCAAAAAATTTACTTTACTCTTTAGGTTTAACTTTAAAATCATTATTTGTAAACATTCTATTTCTGATCCATCGCCAATAATATCCAAACTATAATTACCATTAAGATTTTCTAATGCCATTAATAAAGTGTCTACACCTTTTCTATGAGATAATCCCCCAACAAATAGAAATTTAATTTCACCTTCTAATTGCAATTCAGCCATCTTCACTGGTGTATTAACGACATAAATAAATGGTACTATTTGATTTTTCTCAAAATTGAATTTGGGATACCAATTTAATGCATGGTGACCTATTGCGAATACTTTGGAAATTTTATTAAAATATTTGTAATCTCTTAACAGTGTTCTAATATAATGTAAAATTTTTGGGGTTTTATATAAAAAAGGGCCTTCCACAATTAAATGCCGCTTTATGTTATATCTTAAACTTAATTTAAAAGCATTAAAAACCATTGAAGTTGCCCGTAAACCCGAGAAAAAATGTTGGGCTTTTGGTAAATCCTTAAAAATAAACTTCATATCTGAAGTACTTGGCTCAATAATAATTTTAAAACTATTAGACGTTTTTACTTTTTCTGTATGCCATCCCATTTTTTCACGATGTGCATCCATAAGCTTAGGTACTAACAATATCACTTGAACATTTTTATCTAAATTAGATAATGCCTTAATGTAAGGTAGTTGATGTGGGGATACAATGTTTTGCCAGAATATTAAAGTCATTATTCTACCTTACCCTTAGTTTAATTTCCTTTTTATTTTGATGTATCGATATAACACCCATTAAAAGCCAAAAATAGAAGAAGAGCCCAGAACCGGCTGATAGGACATAACCTTCAGCAAACATATGTACCATAAAGAAAACGAGTAATGCACCTAAATGAGGTAAAATACCAATACGTCCTTTATTCTTATAAATAAAATAAAAAGCCAGAATCAATAATATAATTAATGGAATAAAGCCTAATAAACCAATCATAGATAAAATTACCAGCCATGATGATCCGGGTTCAATCTGGCCTTCTCCAATAAATAAATCATTTACAGATTGTGAACTATCATTGGAAAAACCAATACCTATTATCGGTGATGAATTAAACTCTTCTAATCTTCTCTCCCATAGATATGACCTTGTAACTGCCAAATCACCTTGCTCTTCTGAAAAGATTATTTTTCCAATTACACGCTCAGTATATTGTTCCCATAAAGGAAACGTTAGTACTCCTAAACTAACACTAATGAAAACTATTTTAGAAAACTTTGATAAATTTTGCTTATTTGATTTATAAAAAAAGAATAAACTACCTAAAGCCCCTGCTATTAAAGCTGCTCTTGACCCGGCAGCTAAACAAACAACAAAGCCTATAAATACCAAAGCATAATATATTATTCTTTTCTTTTTCTTACTTGTATTACGGCCCCAATTTAAACAGGATAACATACTTATTGCAGCCATGGGGCCTAACATCATTGTGTGATTAAAAAACCCAGTAAAACCGCCACGACCATATAAAAAAGGTGCTTTAATAAGCAATCCTATAAACGAGAGTACAACAAAAAAGACTATAATAATATTAAGTGTTTTAAACAATTGCAACTTAAACAAATCTAATCGCTTGGTTTTTAAAAAAGGACCAATTAGTGACACTATTAATACAAAAATTATGAATCTTTCATAAGGCCTAAAAAAATAAGGTATATCGTTCATTATAATAGAAAGCAAAGCAACACCAAGAAACAAAAGCATTAAATAATTTAAATTAGGTCGTTTACTAGTTATAAGAAGGATAATCAAGACTGTAAATAAAATTCCATAATAGACGTTACCCAAACCCAGCTGGAAAACGGATATATTTGCCATAAAGGTAATACCTACAATTATGTGTACAAATTTGATTTTATTCATATCAATTCAACCTTAGAAATAAAATCAGTTATTAACTCATCGATATTTAAAGATATATTTAGTATTTGTTTCGGCTTGTTTTTTCTAAAATTCTGAATTAAAACAGCAAGTTGTTTTGAATCAGATTTATCTATTAACCATTGGTTTTTATCGCCAGCTAATATTTCTTCAATCCCTTGGCCTTTAACTGCCATAAAAGGCACTTCACAGACATTTGCTTCTACATATACACATCCAAATGCTTCATAATAAGAAGGCATCACAAACAAATCAAGTGTATTATAAAACATTCTTAGTTCAGTATGATTAATTTCTTTACAAAATGTAAAATATTCATTCAACTTATTTTTATCAATATATTTTCTACAATCCTTTAAAGTTGGACCACTCCCAACAAAATTAACCAAGATGTCACTCATTCCTTGATTTATTAAAATATGCACAGCCTTTATTAAGGTTAATTGATCTTTTAAAGGAATAAAATTTGCTATACAACCAATTGTAAAATTATTTTTGTTTTTTATCGTTTTATCTAAATAAAATTTATTCAAATCTACACCATTGTATAACACATAAGAGTCTTTAATTTTGATTTCATTATATGGCTTAAATGAAGACATTACCCCAGAGCTAACCCCGATATGCAAATCAATTCTATTACATATTTGAACAGAATTTCGCTTAACTAAGTACTTATGCCATTTAAATCTGCTAAACCTACCTAACTTTAATTGCAAAACATCCAGGCCATGATGTTGTAAGACTGTTTTTATATTTTTATTGAAGTTTTTTAAGGCATTTGCATAATATCCATTTTCTGTTGCGTGAGCATGTACTATTTCTATATCATCAAAATTTATTGCAAATTTTTTAATTTTTTGTTTTAAAAATATAAATGATATTGGATTGAACAAACCTGGGAACAAGTTTGAAGGTAAAGCTAAAACATTAAAAAGATAAACATTAATTCCTTCATACTCATAATCTTTCTCTTTTGAAAAAAAAGACTTTGGTTTAAGTACAATTATGTTATATTTCCCTTTCTTTTCCAACGCTCTTACCTGATCGTAAATATATGGCCCTCTAAAAGATGTGGAGGAAGGAAAAAACGGTGTAATAACAATATAAATCTTATTTTCAATTATATAATCTGGATCCATATTTCTTATTTAAAAAAATTGGGGGCAAATAATCTTAAGAGAGTTTTTCCCACTGACAAGACCATTTGTAGGTTTCCTCGATGATTTTTAACAAATAAAAAATACTCCCATATATTTCCACCAGTTACAGAAAACAACATCTTTTTTCTTTCTTTAAATGAAAGCTTTGAATCATGCCATAACAATTTATCATTTGCGGCGCAATAACCTACATAAGAACTAGATATCCTACATTGAAAACCATTTCTTATCACACGTAATCCATAATCAGTATCTCCAAACCCATGAGTATATTGCTCACTTAAGTTACCTGTTTTTTCAAAAATTGCTTTTGAAACGAGTACAAGGTTTCCTGGTATTGAATCACATTCAAGTGGCAAACCATTAGGCTTTATAATTTCACCTTTAAATCTTCCGACATAAGTCATTTTTTTTGTTTCTGAATCTCTCAAAGATCCAGTTATCAAAGCCTCAATATTTTGATTTTTTAAATTAAAGTAATCATTAATTAAAGTAATAATCGAATGCTCTTCGATGTAAGTGTCATCATTCAACCATAAATAAAAATCATAATCTTTAGATTTTACCGCCATGTCCCAGGCCAAACGCATGCCTCCATTCCAATATAGCTTGCCGTTTCCATTAATAACATTTATTTGTGGATATCTTTCTTTTATGATTTTTCCCGTTTTATCCGGTGAATTATCATCAACTAAATAAATATCGAACTTAAAATCCTTTGGAATTGTTGCTTGAAATAAATAATTCAGACACTTTAATGTCGTATTGACTCTATTGTAACAAGTAATTAAAATTGCAATTTTCTTCACTTAATCTGTTTTATTTTTAATCTTTTTAAAAATGCCATAGCAATTAACAGATTAAGTTAATGACGAAACCAGATTTCAGGTAAGACCATATCAGGATTTTCATCATCATTCTTACTATCTAGGGGATGGGGATAATTTGTGACAAAGCCTAGATTTTTTATACGATTGTTTCTTATGAATGTGATTTCCAATATACTTGGTATTATTATTCCTTCATTCTTCAAGAATGGATTTGCAGTATTTGGATGAATATGGACACATGTATGAGATTGTAATATTTTGTTGAATGTAGCCGAAGCCAAGTTGAAAAAGGGTTTATTCCAAAGTTGAATTAAATCGTGAAATTCAATTGTAATAATCCTAAATCTTTTAAGTAAGGCGTCATTTATACTTAATATTGCTTCATATTCGAAACCTTCGATATCCATTTGTAGTATCAAATCTGAATTGGGCTTTAACTTAGAAGATTTTATCCAATCATCCATAGTCATAAATGAATCGTTTGTTGTAGCTCCTATAAATTTTTTTGTGAATTTAAATGCTTCATTTTGGACAGCAGGGCCATTCACCGATTTGTCAGCAAGAAACACTTTCATCCCCATTTTAGCACAATCAACTTCAAAATCTGAATTAATGTTTACTCCTGGAGAAAAGCAAGCTTCAATGTTTTCAAAATCATTTGGCACAAGATATCCTCCATCACCTTTAGAACCTACTCGAATCAGCTCTTTATCAGTATTTATTGGTCGCAATTTTTGAATTAAAGATAAAACCTCTTCTTTACCAGTTGCTTGGGCAGGAAATTTTTTTGCTAATCTGAATATTCCCAAAGATTTTTCAAACAGAATTTTTTTTAGATTTTGACTCATATGTATTTGTAATTTAAATTTTATTTAAATTAATTGATGTATTTTGTTTTTGATAAATATT
>JBBKXS010000143.1:0-4887 GCA_037969605.1 Flavobacteriaceae bacterium | reverse complement strand
AGTTGATGCTGTACATGATACCAGGTCCCAGGTAGTTTCGTGTACGACTAACATCTTCACTGTTTCGATTCATAATATCACCAGTGTTGTTACGCTTGTAAAAAGACATGCTCAACTCTTGGTAGTGCGCATAGACTTCATTTTTTAAATCATATTCAACATAACGCGAAACATTAATTAATGTCTGACGCATCAAGAATGTAAAAACACCTCCAATAATGGCAGCTCCTACAATATAAAGGATGTTTTTGAGTAGTTCAGCTTTAACAATAGAGATGTCGGTCACTGTTCCTCTTCTGTATTCATCAATGATGTCCACAGACGAGCCAACCAATTCCGGTGTAAACAACAAAAAGATTCTTGCAACAATCGTAATCAAGATTCCAGAGAGGAGTCTATAACGATACTTATAGAAATATTTATTGAGATGTCGTAATGCTTTCATATAAAACTTAAAAAAACTAATTTTAATGCCCTATTTATTTAACATCATTATCTTGCTAATACTCTAATAATGATTTATTTTTGCACGCTATTTTCCAAATTCTTTTATAGAGCGAAATAAATAATTTTAAATGACATTAGATGTTATAAATACCCATGACTTGTTAAAAATTGATCCTGTTTTTGGACAACTCTCTTTTGACAATCATGAACAAGTTGTGTTTTGTAGTGACAAAGATACTGGTTTAAAAGCAATAATTGGAATTCACAATAGTGTTTTAGGACCAGCTCTTGGAGGTACAAGAATGCGTGTTTATAGTAGTGAGTGGGAAGCTTTAAATGACGTCTTAAGACTGTCCCGCAGCATGACCCTTAAAGCAGCCATTTCGGGATTGAATTTGGGCGGAGGTAAGGCAGTCATCCTTGGAGATCCCAAAACTCAAAAAACGCCTGAGTTAATCCATAAATTTGGTGAGTTCGTACATGCATTAGGAGGTAAGTATATTACAGCAGAAGATGTTGGAATGAATCCTACTGATATGGATACAATAAGAGAAGTTACACCCTATGTAACAGGTATCTCTAAAAGCAAAGGTGGTACAGGTAATCCTTCACCAATTACAGCCTTTGGGGTTTTTATGGGAATGAAGGCTGCTGCCAAGTTTAAATTCGGATCCGATGTATTAGAGGGGAAAAATATTTTTGTCCAGGGTGTTGGAGGCGTTGGAGAAGCATTGGTAGAAAACCTTTTGAACGAAGGCGCAAATGTTACGATTACAGATATTAATGAAGAGCGTTTAGAAGAAATAAGATCTAAATATCATGTCCCAATTTATAGAGGTAATGATTTTTATAATGAATCCATGGATATCTACGCACCATGTGCGTTGGGAGCAACAATAAATGATAATACCATTAATAAACTCAAGGCAAAAATAATTGCTGGGTCGGCCAACAACCAACTGGAGAATGAGGATAAACATGGACGGATTTTATTGGAAAGAGGTATTATTTATGCTCCTGATTTTTTAATCAATGCTGGAGGGCTAATCAATGTAAATGCGGAGTTTGAGAGTTATGACAAGCAGGAAGCCATCAGAAAAACAGAAAACATTTACAATACGACTTTGGAAATATTGGAACGTGCCAATGCAAACAACATGGCTACCAATATGGCTGCAGTAACTATGGCATATGAACGCATTGATGCTAAAAAATCGAAAAGTTGAAATAAATAATTCCTGTGTCCCAAAGTATACTTTTGGAATTGGAAAATAATAGTATTTTTGCAGGGCGAAATTGATGATTTCGCTTTTTTGAATTAATAAGTTCTTTATATATGCTAACTAGACGACACATACGTATTAAAGTCATGCAAACTTTATATGCCTGTAATGGTACTGAAAGTGATGACCTAAAAAAGGATGAAAAATTTTTACTGCAGAGTCTAGAGAGCATGTATGACCTCTACTTAATTATACTCTCTTTACTTGTTGAGGTCCAAAAAAAATCTGAAGATTATTTGGCCAAATCCCAAAAGAAGTTTCTAGCTACATCTGAAGAAAAAAATCCAAATTACAAGTTTATCAATAATAAAGTTCTTGCCCTTATTAAGGATGATGTCATTTTAAAAAATGAACTCGAAAATCGAAAATTGGATTATTGGTATCTGGATTTTGAATATGTGGATATTATATTTAAAGCGATTTTGGAAAGTTCTATTTACAAGAACTATATGAAATCCAAATCATCAGATTTTAATGAGGATAAAAACTTTTTAATAGATATCTTCTCTGAAATTGTAGCGCCCAACGAAAAACTTTATGACTATTTTGAGGATAAAAAATTAACTTGGATCGACGATTTGCCAATCGTGAATACAAGTATTTTAAAACTTCTTAAAAAAGTAAAACCAAATGTTCCGCAATCGTATTTTACACCAAAACTTTACAAAGATTTGGAAGATCGTGATTTTGCCATAGAACTGTTAAAAAAAACGATATTAAATGGTTCAGCTTTTAGGGAAGAAATTTCTAAAAAGACAACAAATTGGGATACAGACCGTATCGCAAATCTTGATGGTGTTTTACTTCAAATGGCCTTGTGCGAGTTTCAAAAATTCCCATCTATTCCTGTTAAAGTAACCATCAATGAGTACTTGGAAATCGCCAAAGAATATTCAACACCAAAAAGCAGCATCTTTATCAATGGCGTTTTAGATAAAATTATTAAGGAATATTTTGAACAAGGAAAACACCCTAAAATGGGTAGAGGATTGTTGTAATAAGGTTAAAAAGTTTTGAATAGACGAAATAATTAGTACTTTTATCCACTGAATATAACAACCTTTAAAAAAAATAATTAAAATTTTAGCAATGAAAAAAGTGATATTAGGTTTAAGCGCGCTTTGTTTGGTGGCTTTTACATCATGTAAAGACGATGCAAAAAGTAAAGTAAATGATGAAAATGTAGCTGCCGCTGCCGAAAGAGATGCAACCGCAGGAGATTTTCCATCGATTTCTTTTGAAGAAGAAGAACATGATTTTGGAACCATTATGAATGGTACACCTGTAGAAACAGTTTTTAAATATACTAATACAGGTAAATCGCCATTAGTAGTAAGCAACATTAAAAGTAGTTGCGGATGTACAGTACCTGAAGATTGGAATAAAGAACCTTTAGCTCCAGGAGAATCAGCGCATTTTACAGTTAAGTTTAATGGTAAAGGTGCGAACCAAGTTTCAAAAACGGTAACACTCACCACCAATACAGAGAGTGGTACAGAGACCGTGAAAATTAAAGCATTTATAGAACCAGACCCAAATGCTCCTGCCACAAACGCAAATGCTAACGGATCGAGTCCTGTTTTGCAACCTGCAGGTACCCAAACTAGTACCCAACCTGGTCACGAAGGCCACAACCATAATTAAGCATCGATGGGAGAAGGAATAGGTAGTTTTTTACCTTTAATAGCAATAATTGCCGTATTTTATTTTTTGATGATTGCACCTCAAATGAAGCGTGCAAAAAAAGAAAAAAAGTTTGCAAATGAACTTAAAAAAGGTGACAAAGTTGTTACTAAAAGTGGTATGCATGGCAAAATTGTCGACCTTAACGATAAGGATGGTAGTTGTGTGTTAGAAACCATGGCTGGAAAAATTAAGTTTGAACGGTCTGCCATCTCAATGGAAATGAGCGGTAAAGTCAATGCAACAACTTAAATAAATATATTAATAAAAAAAGCCACCATTTGGTGGCTTTTTTTATTTAGCAGTTTTTGTACTTATCGTTCAACCCAATACCTTTTAATATCATTGGAACAATTTTTTCCAATCGTGTTTGTTTGGTTTCTGCTCTTTTTGCCGTATCGATATATTCTGCATATTCCCTCTGCTTGAAAGGGGTCAAGCTTTTAAATGCATCGTAAAGCACAGTATTTTTTTTTAAGGTCTCTTTTAATTCCTTAGGGATTACAACGGTTTTTCCCTTCTTTTCAGGTTTTATTTCTTTACCTAGCTTTTGATTTTCAATAGCTTCTTTCACATAAGCTAAAACCGTATTTTATCAATTTCCGAAGGCGATTCAAAACGCATTTGGCGTAGCCCTTTGGTGGTTTCTTGAGCAGTTGAAAGATGCTGTTTTTCGTCCTTTAAAAACACACCGTTAAAAAACCAAATGCCAAAATGGTTTTTAAATGCCCCGAGACCTAAAACGTTTTTGTTATTTAAGGTATAAACCGGAGCACTCCATTTTAAGGTTTCTTCAAGTTCGGTTGAATTAATGATTTGTCTCAAAAGTGTGAGTGCATCACTAAAATGTGAATGAACTTCTATATACTCTTCAACTGAATTAACTTTTTTCATAATCTATAATAATGATTAGGACCAACTACCGGCATAATCTAGGTTTTCTCCGGCTTGCTGTTTTAAATAGTCATATTTCAATTTTAGTATTTGCTTCATATGCAAATAGTCATGCGCCAACCAATTGGTCAAAAAATGCTTTGCCGACAATATTCCAAGTTTTGGATGTTCAAAGGCACTATCCCAATTTACGTTTTTTAAAGATTGTAACCAAATTATGGATTCTGCACGCTCCGATAAAAACTTGCTGAGCATTATGGAGTAATTTTGTTTTATATAGTTGTGTTTCATGACCCAGCCTACAGGGTCAATAGGTGGCGGTGTTTCATTTGGTGTTTCCAAAACCCATCGGGTTCTAAACCTAAAATCAAAGCGTTCTTCATCATATAAGTGGCAAACAATTTCCAACAGGCACCATTTTTCGGGGGCTTGTTTCCATAGCACCATCGCTTCAACGTTGTCTTTAAGCAAATCTTGGAATACAGCTTTGTTTTTTTTAAGCTGATCAATAATCTGATTCATTTCATGTAGCTTTTTCAGCCGTTAATTCTGCAATTTTACAAATGACTTCGGTCGCTTT
>JBBKXS010000142.1:0-2623 GCA_037969605.1 Flavobacteriaceae bacterium | reverse complement strand
ATTTCATCGTTTGACATCGTTAAATTAACAGACGAATTGATAAAAAAATGGTTGGATGAAGTAGAAATGCTATTTAAGAAACAAAATAAACAATGAATCGGTCCTTCACTTTAGAGCAGTTTTAGAGATTTTTAAAAACTACAATGAGGCATTTTTTCCTATGCAACTTCTCTTCTGTTTTATTAGTATAGTTGTAATTCATTTATCCTTAAAAGTTAATCCTATTTCGAGCAAAATCATTTAATAATTCTAAAAAACAAATAGTTATGAAAACAATAGAAACATTTTTAACGGTAATTGGTCTTTTTACTTTAACAAGCTGCAAACAAGATTCAGATGTCAACACAATGATGCACAATAATGGAGATTCCTATTACTGGGGAATGCACATGGGCTGGTGGTTTTTCGCACTACTAATTGTTATAGTGTTGATCGTGTTATTTTTCAATTCCAAAAAAAGAAAAAATGAACAATAGTGTTTGATTTTCTCAAAAGCATTTCATGGGTGCAGTGGTCTCAAAAATTAAGTAATTCTAAAAACCAGAAACTTTGGCATAAATAAAAGATGATGAAAGAAGAATGTTTAAAGTCTTATATGAAGTTGATGAGTGACATACGAATGAATAGGGTCAATATGAATAATAATTAACACAAACAATAAAACCAAGAAATCATGATGTATTTATGGATTATTCCAATAGTAATTGTCCTATGGGCCATTTTATGGTATGCTAAAAAAGAAAAATAGTATGAAGCAGTAAAAATGTGACTCCACATTCTTGCTCAATAACTATTATTATACATTTTGTTGACGAATACTTTGGAGGCAAGTCTTGGTATCGTTCAAACGTTCATATTGGGGTGGTTGGTTGGAGCCTGCATCGATTCATAGCATAACTGGCAAAACGAAGAAATAAAATGAAAAACATATTAGTACCCACAGATTTTTCAGATTGCGCTAATGCAGCATCTGAATACGCCATACAATTGGCAAAAAAAGATAAAGCAAAAGTACAGTTTTTCCATATGCAGCACACACCTGTTGATTGGATAAAATTATCCAAAGAAAAAGAAAAAAACTACCCTGAAACTTTAACCAAAATAGGATTTTCTAAAAGCGAATTGATCAAATGGGTTAAAAAAGCTGAAAAGGCAACTGTTATGGCTAATTGGTCAATGTCATATCACACAGGGAATAACGAAATTTTAAAGCATATCCTCGATTTTGATCACGATTTTCTAGTTATGGGTTCCCAGGGAGAAAAAGGCATAGAGAACCAATTATTAGGTAGCAATGCTCAATACTTAATTCGCGAAGCAAACGTGCCGGTGCTTATCATTAAAAAGCCCATTTTAAATGACATAAAAAGCATCCTCTTTGTTTCCGATTTTAAAGATGCCTCTAAAGCAGCATTTCATACGATAACACAATTTGCTGACACCGTTGAGGCTCACATTGATTTACTCTTTATTAATTGGCCTGGCGACTTCGAAACAAGTGTTGAAACCAACTCAAATATGGAACAGATACTGAAACAATGTACCAGAACCAATAGTTGTACTAAAAATATAATTAATGCCACCTCAATTGAATCTGGTATAAACGATTTTATCAAAAACACCCCTATAGATTTAATTGCTATAAGTACACACGGCAGAGGAAGTTTACAACAATTTTTCTTGCCTAGTGTTGCGGAAAAAGTAACAAACCTTAGTAAAATACCTGTATTAAGTATAAAGCTATAATAAACAACTCTATGCAGATAACAAAAGCAAATGGCGAATTAGCGCCTTTTCAAGTGAAAAAACTAGCCTTTTCATTAAAAAAGGCAGGCGCAGCAGCGTTGACAATCCAACAAATCGTAAGTTCTATTTCAAGCATTTTATATGAAGGCATAAGTACAAAAGAAATTTACAAGAAAGCCTTTATGCTTCTACGTAAATACTCTCGCCCAACAGCAGCTAGGTACAAGCTTAAAAAAGCCATTATGGAGCTTGGCCCAACGGGCTATCCTTTTGAAAATTTTATTGGAAAGATACTTGAATATGAAGGTTTCAAAACCGAGGTAGGCGTTGTAATGCAAGGTCATTGTGTAACCCACGAGGTTGATGTTACTGCCTTAAAAGAAAATGAACATTATTTAGTGGAATGCAAATTTCATACTGACCAAGGTGCCACTTGTAATGTGAAAATTCCGCTTTATATACAATCACGCTTTAAGGATTTGGAAACCCAATGGTTAAAACGTAAAGATCACTCCACAAAATTTCATAAAGGTTGGGTATATACCAATACAAGATTTACAACCGATGCCATTCAATATGGAGAATGTGCCGGTCTCGGTCTCGTAAGTTGGGATTATCCACCACATAATAATCTTAAAAGTAGGATTGATAGTTCAGGACTTCATCCTATAACTTGCCTTACGTCTTTAACCAAAAAAGAAAAACAAGATTTATTAAATAAGGGCGTTGTCTTATGTAAAGAGATTCGTAATAAACCTTCTTTTTTAGAAGCTGTTGGCATAAAAGCAATAAAACAGAAAAGTATTCTCAAAGAAGCTAACGAATTGTGTAAAAATTAGAATATATGACACACACCTATCATATTCACGGTATGACC
>JBBKXS010000141.1:0-3622 GCA_037969605.1 Flavobacteriaceae bacterium | reverse complement strand
ATTTATTTATTAATGTTTTTATGATTTATAATTCTGTCGTTAATTATTTAAAATCTATAGGTCATTTTTGGAATGCAATACCACTTGCCTATATCATTATCTATTGCTGCCTTTAACTTATAGGGCGAATATTGAACACTAAAACTTAATGAAATTTGGGCCTTAGGATTGATATCATATAGATACTCTAATTCTGGCGAAAGTAAAAGAGACACTAAGGACTCATATTCTGACCTGTCCTCTTTGATGTCTATCAATGGCTTTTCAACAGTTGTAACAATTGCTGATACTCCAACCCCAATGCCGACATCCATAATTGAATTGTGGGTTTTCCTGATATCCTTTTTAAATTTCATGAGAGTATTAAACATTAATGTTGCTTTACCATTTAAGGTATCCAACCCCTTGCGATAAAGGAATGCATTGTCCTGTTGGGGAACTACAAATTGAGTGGCCAACTCAATAGACTCGTCAGTCCCAACGGGGAAGTTCCAGTTGATCTCAATTAGTGGTGAAATTTTAAAATATTGGGTTGTGGTCTTAAAAGGTATAAACGCCCCAAGCCCAATTCTTACTGATGTGGTCTCCAAATAGGCTTCCACATCATCAAAATAGGAATCATAAGAACTTACAATAGAATCATTTTGAGACCATGATGTGGTTCTAAATAAAATAAGAATTAACAATACAAATCGTTTCATGGTTATAACATTTAATAACTGCATGGTCTTGTTGATGCATTGGATTAATATTTCAAATTTATTTTTAAGTGATAACAATGGTGTCCAACATTATCGATAAAAGAAGAATTCGGATAACTTATTTATCAAAAAGTATTGGACTATACTAATCTAGCTTTAATTTGATTACTTGAATTAATCAAAATGCGCTCGACCAAATCAGGTACAATTGGCTGAAGAAAAGCATTTAGCTTACCAATTCGTGTTAATACCGTTCTAAACTTTCTTTTATCTATATTCTTGATTATTGAATTTGCAACTTGATCTAGAGGTTGAACATTAAATCCAGATCTATCCTGCAAACCAATGAGAGATCCATCTGCTCCTATTGTCTTTTTGTCTTTTTCAATTTCGGTTATACCTACATATACCAATCCTACATGAATGTTAGAATTTGTTTCTTCAATCCTAATGGATTCGGCTATTGCCCTTAAAGCCATTTTTGATGAGCTATATGCTGAATTATTAGGCAAACCTCTTATGCCTGCAACACTTGAAATAAATACAATACTGCCATTGGTTTTTTTTATATATGGAAGTGCAGGTATTGAAACATTTACTGCTCCTAAAACATTTATACCAAAAACGGTTTTGAACACTTCTGGTTTTAATTCTGAAAAATTGCCTCTCATAGAAACTCCAGCATTATTTATTAGAATGTCCAATTTTCCGAAAGATTTAATTGCAAACTCTAATAGTGCTCTTGCATTTCTGGGGATTGAAATATCGCAACAAAAGGATGTAACTTTTCCTCCTTGTTTTCTTATCTGTTCTTCAACTTTTATTAATTTTTCTTTATTGCGTCCATTTAAAACAATACAGGCCCCTTGTTTAGACATTTCTATTGCAGTTGTTTTACCAATACCACTACTGGAACCTGTAATCAATGCAACTTTATCTTGAAATCTTTTTAGTGACATAATTTTTCACTTAAGTTTATATAATTGATGTTATAAAAATGAACGGTATATTAAATTGCCTTAGGAAATTTATTGATCTCACGGCTTGTTAATTTATCCTGGATAAATTCAGGCAGTAGTTTATCCAAAGCCATAAAACATTTGTTCACAAATCCTGGAACAATTACACTTTTTTTGTGAAGCATTCCATTTATGGCAATTATGGCTGCTTCTTCAGGATTTAATACAGTCTTTCGTGTAATCCAACTTACTATTCGGTTTTGGTAACACAAACTGGTAGTTGTATTTAATCCACCTGGGCAAATAGTGGTCACCGAAATATTATCTTTTTTTAATTCTTTGGCCAAACTTTTTGAAAATGATGTCAAATAAGCTTTTGTTCCACCGTACACCTGCTTTTTGGGCAGTGCAAAAAAACCTGCCATACTACTTATGTTCAAAATCGATGAGGGAGCAGATTGTTTAAGATTATTCAATAACAGTTTAATTAAAAGGGTTGGTGTGGTTACATTAACTTCTATTTGTTTTAAGATAAATCCATCATTTAATTCATCAAAAAAACCACGACTCAACATACCTGCATTATTGACCAAGTATTTGATTTGAAGATGATGGTTCTCGATGTAATCTAAAATAGTATAGCAACTTGCCGTTTTGCTTAAATCCAATTCAAGAAAATGGACAGAGACATTTAGATTTTTCTCGATGAAATTGGATAATTGGGACAAGCCTGAATTTGGCAATGCCACCAATACAAGATTCATATCTCTTTGAGCGAATTCCAAGGCCATGGCTTTTCCAAACCCTTGGCTTGCTCCAGTTATTAATGTGTAATAGGTTTTCATGATTATTTAGTTAAAAAATTAATGGTTTGACCCAACCCAATTTGGAAAGGGGTAATCTTATAATGCAATTGAGATTCAGCCTTTAAAGAAGAGGCGCTTCTATTTGTAAATAAGGAATCCAATACCTTAGGGGTTAATGCAAAACCAAATCTTAATAGCGAATTAACAGCAGACATAAGCATAATTGCGCTTTTTATTAAAGCATAATTAACTTTCAAAATCCTAATTTTGCTTTTGGTAAGATTTTTAATATTATTAAACAATTTTTGATAATCAACATTTTCACCCCCTATAATGTATTTCTCGCCACTTTTTCCGGATTTTATTGCCAAAATATGGGCGTTAATAACATCGTCAATAAATACATAATTAGAAATGATATTTAGCCTCGAGGGCACAATTAAAACATCATTCTTGGTTATTTTCATTATTAGCTTGTTTACACCGTTAGAATAGGTATTCAACCCAGGTCCATATACTCTGGTAAGATTTAAAATCACACAAGGCAACCCTTTTTTAACATAGTCTAAAACTATTTCTTCCGACATGCTTTTTGTGAGTTCATAATCGTTGGCATATGATGTTAATCTAGGTTGAGATTCAGTAATTGGAACCTCTTTAAATGAAGGCCCATAAACAGCAAGCGTACTAGTATAGATTACTTTTTTAACTTGAAATTGTAAAGCTGCTTTCAATATGTTTTCGGTTCCAAGAACATTTCCTTTATAAAAATTATCGATGTTTTTACATCTTAAATTGGTATATGCAGCTGTATGAAATACATAGGCACATCCTTCCAAGGCTTTTAATATGGATTCATAATCACATAAATCACCTTCACAAACAACAATGTTTTTGTGTTTAGGTATTTTGTTAGAGTCCTTATCTCTTATTAAGGCATGTACTTTAAAATTATGAGATGCTAATTTTAGTGCCAACTGATGCCCAACATAACCTGTTGCGCCTGTTAATAATACGTTCATGATAGTGTTTTGTTTTTTAAGGTTAGAGTATAAAACATGGAGATTTCATAAGCAGCAGATAAAGCGATATGAATAAAAAAAACATACCATACGCTGTTGGTATAATAGGCGAAAAGGCATAATATTACTCCAAA
>JBBKXS010000140.1:0-2585 GCA_037969605.1 Flavobacteriaceae bacterium | reverse complement strand
CAATCTAATAAATTCTACAATTAACACTTCGCTTACGCGAAGCTAATTGATGACCAATAATTTGAGAGTATTTCGAAGTCCTTTTCTCAAATTATTGTTTCAGAATTTATTATCTTTTCGTTCGCAAAGCAGAACTGCGTTTAGCAGGTCGTTGTACCCAATAGATGAAATCACAAGTATAAATTAAGTGCCTTATGAGAAAGAAACATTATAAAAAAACATCATTAACTCTAGGAACAATACTCCTATTATTAATATTAGGGTGTAAAAGCGATAAGCCTGACCCAAATTTATCCAGTCTAAATCTTTTGAGAGGTGAATTGCAATTATGTGGTAATGGAGAATTTGGAGAGGTTAGTTTTTCAGAAGCATGTAGTTATGAAACTAGAGAAACTTTCAACCTTGCAATTTCATTACTGCATTCCTTTGAATATATTGAAGCAGAAAAAGCGTTTGTAAAAGTTATAGATAAAGACCCAAAATGTGCCATGGCGTATTGGGGCGTAGCAATGAGTATTTATCACGGATTGTGGGCACCACCAGAACAATCTGTTTTAGAAAAAGGGGTAAAACTTCTTAAGGTCGCCGATAAACTACCTAAATCTAAAAAAGCAGAACAGTATATAGAAGCAATTGGTACATTCTACAAAAATTCAGATGTATTAGACAACCAAACTAGGAAAGAAAAATATGCACAAAAGATGCAAGAAATGTATCTAGAATATGAAGGTGATACAGAGGTCGCTGTTTTTTACGCTTTAGCGTTACGAGCTTCGGCTGTCCCATCAGATATAACCTATTCTAAACAACGTGATGCTGGAAAAATATTGGAAGACTTGTTTAAAAAAGAACCTAATCACCCTGGGATAGCGCATTATATAATTCACTCTTACGATTATCCTGAATTAGCAGAACTAGGTTTAAGTACAGCAAGACGTTATGCAGATATTGCACCTAATTCTGCGCATGCACAACATATGCCATCTCATATATTTACGCGTTTAGGTTTATGGAATGAATCTATAGCGACCAATCTTAATTCAGCCGAATCTGCAATTTGCTATGCAGAAAGTATTGCTCCAGGAGCACATTGGGATGAAGAAGTACACGCTATGGGATATTTAGTTTATGCCTACTTGCAAACAGGAAATAATAAACTTGCTTACGAACAATACGAATATCTTAAAACTTTTAAAGAAATATTTCCAGCTAATTTCAAAATCGCATACACAGCTGCTGCAATTCCAGCACGTTTAGCGGTTGAAAACAAGAATTGGGAAGAGGCTGCAATTATTGAATTACCAAAAACATTAAAAATGGATTGGGAAGAATTTCCTTGGCAGGCATCGTTGCTACATTTTTCAAAAGCTTTAGGGAATATTCATATTAATAATTTAGAATCAGCTCAAGATGAACTTAATTTATTGCGTTCTTTTAGACAAAAATTACTGACGTTAAATAATACCTATGAAGCAAATCAAGTTGATATTCAAATTAAGACTATTGAAGCGTGGACGCTATTAAAAAAAGGAAATAATGAAGATGCTTTAGCATTAATGACCAGTGCAGCAGAAATGGAAAGCAAAACATCAAAACACCCTGTAACACCTGGCGAAATTTTACCAGCTGACGAACTTTTAGCAGATATGTTATTAGGCTTAAATAAACCTCAAGAAGCATTGAATGCTTATGAGTTAAATTTAAAAAGACGCCCAAATAGATTTAATGGTATCTATGGTGCAGCCATTGCTGCAAAACAAATTGGTAACAAACAATTAGCAACCATGTATTTTGAATTATTACTTAAACAAACAGAAAACGTAAGTAGTGATAGACCAGAAATTAAGGAAGCAAAGATTTTTTTACAAAATAGCGTCATTTAATATGTCCATCAATAAATCATATTCAATTTTCATTATTTTTCTTTTTTGTTTCATATTATCTTGTAATAAAACAAAATCAAACAAATTGCCTGTCTATAATCCTTCCGATTTTAATCCTGAATTAGTCGATGTAAGTTTGCAAAACACAAGTAAAAATCACACAGTATCAGATTTTGAATTGATAAATCAAAACGGAAAAACAATTACACAAGATCATTATAAAGACAAAATTTATGTAGTTGATTTCTTTTTTACAAGCTGCCCAACGATTTGTCCAATAATGACAAATAATATGGCAGAACTTCAAAATAGATTTTTAGAAAATGATAACGTTATGTTCTTGTCATTGTCTGTAACACCAGATATTGATAGTATTCCTGTACTCCGAAAATATGCAACAGACAAAGGCGTGATAGATATGAAATGGAATATTACTACCGGAAATAAAAAACATATTTATGAGCTAGCTCGAAAAAGTTACTTTGCGGTCGTAGAACAAGGGGATGGAGGACTACAAGATTTTATTCATACACCCAATTTTATTCTAGTTGATAAAGAAAAAAGAATAAGAGGAATTTATGATGGAACGGACAACGACGAAATTATTCGAATTATCGATGATATTAGAACTTTAATGACTGATATTGAGTAAAGATGAAAGTCTACTACTAGGTACAACACAGTATATAATTTATTGCTAGT
>JBBKXS010000139.1:0-14608 GCA_037969605.1 Flavobacteriaceae bacterium | reverse complement strand
TCCATAATCAATACATCTGGATTTCCAAAAAGTGCTCGTGCCAACAAAACCCTTACTTTTTGTTTACCATCCAAATCCTGCATCAAAGTATAATGGTATTCTTCTTTAATCCCTAAATTCGATAACATTGCTGCGGCATCACTTTCGGCATTCCAACCATTCATTTCTTCAAACTGTACTTGCAACTCCCCAATTTTATCTGCATTTTTGTCAGAGTAATCAGCATACAGGGCATCCATTTCAGACTTAATCCTGAATAAGGGTTTATTGCCCATCAAAACCGTTTCTAAAACCGTATGTGCATCGTAAACATTATGGTCCTGTTCCAAAACCGACATTCTTTTGCCAATTTCCAAATGTACTTGACCTGAGGTTGGATCTTTTTTGCCTGCCAAAATCTTTAAAAACGTTGATTTACCTGAACCATTAGCACCAATAATTCCGTAACAATTACCCGTGTTAAAAGTGATATTGACGTCGTCAAAAAGAATGCGTTTACCAAATTGAACTGAAAGATTTGAAACCGATAACATAAAGTTGTTTTAAAAATTTCTGCAAAAGTAGATAAAACTCCTCATTAGATAAAACAAATAGAGTCTTATATAATATTTAACAGCGCATTAACAAGCGGTTTTGACTTCAAACTCTATTTTTGTCTATTAATTAAAACATAGTCGATACTATTTATGAAATTATTCACTGTTGCTTTATTAGCATTAATTACTGTGTTTAGTTGCAAAAACAACACAAAGGATGATGGAGACTATGCCTATATTGGAGGCGAGATCATTAATCCCAGTAACGATTATGTACTGCTCTATGATACCAAAGATATAGTTGACACTTTGTATTTAGACCATAACAATCGTTTTCTCCGAAAAATTTCAAATTTTGAGTCTGGATTGTATACTTTTGTCCATGGGGGTGAATTCCAATGGATACTATTAGAACCTAAAGACAGTCTTTTACTGCGATTAAACACAATTGATTTTGACGAGTCATTGGTTTTTACTGGAAACGGTGCGAGAAAAAATAATTATTTGGTTAAAACTTTTTTAGAAAACGAAGCCGACAATCAAAAATTTAGACAATTGTGCCAAATGGAGCCTGAAAAGTTTGAACATGTTTTGGATTCCGTTAGAAAAAGTAAGTTAGACGAACTCCTCTCTTTTTTAAAACAAAAAGAATATTCTGATTTGTTTAAAACTATAGCAGAAACCAGTATTAATTATAATTATTATGCCAATAAGGAAATCTACCCATTCGGCTATTATGGTTACGGTAATTTAATCCATTATAAAGATTTACCAGATAATTTTTATGATTTTAGAAAGGATATCGATTATAATATTGAAGCACTTAGCGAATTTTACACCTACAATAAATTTTTATATTCCCATTTCAATAATCTTGCACTGCAAAAATTCTATAAAAACGCAACACATCAAGATATTTTTGATAGCAAATCTGTTATTTATAATCTGGAGAAATTAAACTTGATAGATAGTTTGGTGACTAATGAAAAGATCAAGAATAATTTACTCAAATTTACAACTCGTGATTTCATTTCAACAAGTGGAGATAGTGTAGAGACTCAAAAAGTTTTAAATTCATTTCTTCAAAAAACCAGTAGTGTAAAAGACAAAGAAATCATTAATGGGTTGGTCTTTTCGATAAAAGGATTAAAAAAAGGAAACAAATTACCTACTTTGGTGCTAGTTGACTATAATGACAACGATGTTGTACTCGATTCTATAATTACCAAACCAACCGTGATTTACTTTTGGTCTTCGACATTACCATTGCTCATGAGAAATAGTCATTATAAAGTGAGCCAATTGATAACTAAATTTCCCAATATAGATTTTATAGGAATCAATATTAATGATAATGATAATGCTCATTGGAAAAACATTCTGGATCAATATGAATTTCCTGTAACTAAGGAATTCCAGTTTAAAGACCCGAATGAAGCGCACGAAGCTTTGGCCATAAACTCGGTGAATAAATCCATTTTGGTTGGTAAAGATTCTAAAATTATAAATGCCAATGCCCTTTTATTTACTTCAGAATTTGAAGATCAATTAAAACAATTGGTTCACTATAAGCCATAAAAAAAGGGGCAAACTTATTTTTTGTCCCTTTCTTTATTTGGTTTTCTAATTCCCTTTTTTATAATCTGCCAAAAATTTTGCAAGACCTATATCAGTCAAAGGATGATTTAACAAGCCAATAATAGAACTTAAAGGTCCAGTCATCACATCAGCTCCTAGTTTAGCACAATCAATAACGTGCATGGTATGACGAACAGAAGCTGCCAAAATTTCGGTGTCAAAGCCATAATTGTCATAAATAAGTCTAATTTCTGAAATTAAATTCAAACCATCAGTCGAAATATCATCTAATCGGCCTATAAACGGTGAAACATAAGTAGCTCCAGCTTTGGCGGCCAACAAAGCTTGACCTGCAGAAAACACTAAAGTCATATTAACTTTGACCCCTTTATCGGTAAAATATTTACAAGCTTTTACACCATCCTTGATCATTGGCAATTTAACAACGATTTGCTCATGTAAATCAGCCAAAGCTTCACCTTCCCTTATCATTCCCTTAAAATCAGTGGAAATGACTTCGGCAGACACATCACCATCCACAATATTACAGATATTAACATAATGTTTCATGATGTTATCATGCCCAGTAATGCCTTCTTTTGCCATTAATGAAGGGTTTGTTGTGACGCCATCCAAAACCCCAAGGTCCTGTGCTTCTTTAATTTGTTCCAGATTGGCTGTATCAATAAAAAATTTCATTAGTATATTTCTCTTTAGTAATTAAGTGGTGAATTTACGACTTTGAAAAAACTAAGCCTAAATGTTTTAATTAAAATATATTAACAATTAATTCCCTTAATTTAATTGACAATAATTGTGTACACTTGACTAGTTGAATCTGAGCATAAACCATCACAGTCATTAAAATTACTCTCACATTCTTCACTATAATTATAGGCTTGTTCAACACTCAATCTTATAGTAAATTTATATGTTCCAGCTACCAAAGGGACACCTTCAAAAACAATAGTTCTATAATCTATATAATAATCAATTCCCCTAGGTAAATTACCATCAATAGAGAAATAATAATCATAACTATCATCCAGTGGTTCATTCTTAATTTCTGCTTTAATTGTTTCAGAATAGAATTGATTAACTTGAGCTACTTCCAATGTTTTGTTAGGTAACTCAGGATGACTATTTATTATACACTCTAAGATGTCTTGACAACTAATAAAGGATAATAATGTTATCATAAAAAGTAATGAAAGACATTTTCTCATATGCTAAATATTTAAAATAATCAGCATCCTAAATATAGGCTTAAATAAATTATAACTTATAATGGTTCAGCAACAATCTTTCATAAATTTTATCTGGTAAAATACGTTTTAATACAATGGAGAATTTTTGCATAAAGGCACCAACTTTATAGTGTATTTTAGGATTTGAAGTCGTGATGATTTTATAAATTTCAGAAGCCATTAATTCAGGGTCATTACCCTTGTTCACGTCTTCGTCAATAGCTTTTAACACTGAAGCATATTTTTTTTCATACGGTGATCCTTTTATAACTGGCGAATGATAACGTCCAGCAGCAATATTGGTTGCAAAATCACCAGGAGCCACATTCACCATTTTTATATTGAAGTCTTTAATTTCCATTCTAAAAGTCTCAGTAATAAGCTCTAATGCTCCCTTACTTGCACTATAGATTCCCCTGTAAGGCAAGCCCATATATCCTGAAATTGACGTGATGTTGATAATGAGTCCAGAACCTTGATTTCTCATTTGTGGTAGAACTGCTTTGATCACATTGATTGGACCAAAAAAGTTGGTTTCAAAATTTCGTTTGATTTCTGCTTCTGGTATTTCTTCCAATGGGCCCGTGATTCCTGCACCGGCATTATTGATCAATACATCCAATCGTCCTTCATTATCAAAAACCGTTTGTACTGCCGTTTTAATGGAGGTATTATCGGTTACGTCCAAAGCTACCAACGAAAATTTGCTGTCAGAATATTTTTCAGGATGTCTACTGGTTCCATAAACTTTAAAACCCTTATCGGTCAAAAATTCACCGATAGATTTTCCAATTCCGGATGAACCTCCTGTAACTAAAACAATTTTGGACATAGATTTTGAACGATTAGTGTTTCAAAAATACAATAAAAAAGGAAAGTTTATGATACAAAAAAAGGCAAGCTACCTACATCACACCGCTACGACCACGTACCTTTGCTGCGTTCCCGCCCTGGAGGATTCAGCAGGAGCTGGTTGTGTAGGACTTGCCGACTGCAAAGATACAATCTTTTAATAGTTTCACAATGATTTTTTAAACTGAATTTTATTAAATAACTTGCCCAAAATTTCAAAAAATGAAGATCTCAATTACTTTTTTGACTGCCATGCTTTACGTGTCATTGTTGGTATCCTGTGGCAATAGCAATAATGCTAAATCCAACAATTTTTCTATTGAGACCAATGCCAAAAAAAATACGGTTATAAGCGGAGAAACATTGGAAATCTCCTTAAAAAATCCTAAAAATCTAGAAATTAAATCAGTTGCTTACCAAATAGATGACAAAAACGTAGAGAACCCATTCCCAACCCATAATTTAAAATTAGGATCTCACAAACTTACCGCTATTGTTAATTATGATGACACTTCAGAAAGTGTGTCAACCAAAATCTTCTTATTAAATAATGAACCGCCAAAAATCTATACCTATAAAATTATAAACGAATATCCCCACGATATCACGTCTTTTACGCAAGGATTGGAATTCCATAACGGAGAACTTTACGAAAGTACCGGTCAATACGGGGAATCCAAATTGAGAAAAGTAAATTATAAAAATGCTGAAGTTTTAAAAAACATCAATCTTACTAAAGAATATTTTGGCGAAGGATTAACGATTTTAAATGATAACATTTATCAACTCACTTGGCAGGAAAATACAGGGTTTGTTTATGATGTCAACACATTTGAAAAAACAGGTAGTTTTAAATATGGGCAAAGCAAGGAAGGTTGGGGTCTTTGTAATGATGGTAAAGTCCTTTATAAAAGTGATGGTACCGAAAATATCTGGATCTTAAATTCTGAAACTAAAGCAGAAGAAAGTCAAATACAGGCCTATCACAATCGAGGAAAAGTGGTTGGTCTTAATGAATTGGAATGGATCAATGGAAAAATTTATGCGAATCGCTATCAACTCAATGGTGTGGCCATTATCAATCCTGAAAATGGTGCTGTTGAAGGTGTGATCGACTTTTCACCCTTAAGAAAACTGGTGACACAGCATCAAGAATTAGATGTGTTGAACGGCATTGCCTATAACCCAGAAACTAAAACCATTTTTGTTACAGGGAAACGTTGGGACAAACTTTTTGAAGTGGAAATTATAGAAAAATAACATCATGGAAGTCTTCGAAAAGCTCATAACGGTCACGGAAAAAGATTTGGATGGACTTAATCATGTCAATAATGTGCGTTATGTACAATGGGTTCAGGATGTAGCGGAACAACATTGGACGTCGAGAGCGACAACCCAAATTTTGGACTCTTCTTATTGGGTCATGTTAAACCACAATATACAGTATAAAAGTCAGGCATTTTTAAAAGATGTTTTGGTATTGAAAACCTTTGTCACCAAAGCGGAAGGTGTCACCTCCACCAGAATTGTTGAAATCTATAACAAAAACTCCGGCAAACTTTTAACCACCTCTGAAACCAACTGGTGTTATATCTCCAAAGAAAACAATCGTCCAACTCGAATTCCACAGGAAATTATTGAACTTTTTGATTAAAATAACTTTATTCATACTATTTCATAATTTCAAAAGTTATATTTTTAGACCTGAATTAAATCTACTGATGAAAAGAGTTTTATATTATCTATTTACTATCTCTATCTTAATCTTTTGGAGTTCATGTCGTACAGATTTTGAATTTACCCCAAGTACCGGACATTTGGAATTCTCCAAAGACACCATTTATCTCGATACGGTGTTTACCAATATTGGATCGAGCACATATAATTTAAAGGTTTATAATAGAAGTAATACTGATATCTTGATTCCAACAGTCCGTTTGGTCCAAGGTCAAGCTTCAAATTACCGCTTGAATGTAGATGGAATCCCAGGAAAGGAATTTGAAAATATTGAAATATTAGCTAAGGACAGCATATACATTTTTATCGAAACCACTATTGATATCCAAACCTTGGCAGCTTCAGCAAAACAATTTTTGTATACTGATATCATTGAATTTGATAGCGGGGCAAACCTTCAAAAAGTAGATTTGGTAACGTTGGTTAAGGATGCAGTTTTTATTTACCCAAACAAAGATTCAGAAGGGATTATTGAAACCCTAACTTTTGATACTGATGGTGATGGAAATGTTGACGAAACGGATATTCAAGGGCGGTTCTTGGAAGATTCCGAATTGACCTTTACGAATGAAAAACCATATGTTATTTATGGTTATGCCGCTGTTGCTCAAGGCAAAACCCTCACCATTGAAGCTGGTACCAGGGTTCATTTTCATGCCAACTCGGGATTGTTGATTACCAATATGGCCTCTTTACAAGTCAATGGAACTTTAAGTACGGATCAAGATCTTTTGGAGAATGAAGTGATTTTTGAAAGTGACCGTTTGGAACCTGTTTTTGAAGATGTCCCAGGACAATGGGGTACCATATGGTTATTCGATGGAAGCCAGAACAACCTTATAAATCATGCAACGGTTAAAAATGCAATTATCGGTATCTTGAGTGATGGCAATCAGGATGCATTAAATGATAAATTAACACTTACAAACACCAAAATTTACAACAGCAGTAATTTTGGTATTTTAGGACGAGGCACCTCTATTTTAGGAAAAAATGTAGTCATCAATAATGCTGGACAATCGGCCTTGGCAGGAACATATGGTGGGAAATACAATTTTACCCATTGCACCATTGCAAATTATTGGAACAATAGTTTCAGGCAATTCCCCACACTTTTGCTTAACAATTTTATAACCGATGCGGACAATACCGTTTTTACCAATGATTTAATTGAAGCCAACTTTAACAATTGTATTATTTACGGCAATGACAATCCAGAGCTTATTTTGGATGAAGAAACTGGCAGTGCCTTTAATTTTAAATTCACGAATTGCTTGATCCGATTTGAGGATAACAACAATAATTTTACGGGTACCAATTATAATTTTAATGATACGGCTTTATACGAAAACGTGATTTTTAATCAAGATCCCGACTTTAGGGATGCTTACAGTAATGATTTAATTATTGGGGATAATTCTGCCGCAAACAATAAAGGAAATTCAATTTTTGCAAATCAAGTTCCACTTGATATTTTAAATGTCAATCGTACGACAACTCCAGATTTGGGAGCTTATCAACATATTACTTTTGAAGAATAAAAAAAGCCCTAATTTATAAGGGCTTTTCTATAAGTTATAATAGGTTTATACAAACAACTGTAAATCCTTCATCATGGTGTTGACCTGTTCTGCAACATGTTCTAAAACGGCTTCGTTTTCATAATTGCAAATCACCTCATCCATAAACCCTACAATGGTTTCCATATCGTTTTCTTTTAAACCTCTTGTGGTTACCGCTGCAGTACCAACTCTGATTCCTGAGGTTACAAATGGCGATTTATCATCAAAAGGCACCATGTTTTTATTTACCGTAATATCGGCTTTAACCAAAGCTTGTTCGGCATCTTTACCGGTAATGTTTTTATTTCTCAAATCGATAAGCATCATGTGGTTATCCGTTCCACCTGAAATAATGTGATATCCTCTGGACACAAATGCTTCAGCCATTGCCGCGGCATTTTTCTTGACTTGTAAGATATAATGCATAAAATCGTCGGTAAGTGCTTCTCCAAATGCAATAGCCTTGGCTGCAATGATATGCTCTAATGGACCACCTTGATTCCCTGGAAATACTGCTGAATCAAACAGTGAAGACATCATACGAAGACTGCCATTTTTTAATTTTAGTCCAAATGGATTCTCAAAATCCTCACCCATCAAGATCATCCCACCTCTTGGACCTCGTAAGGTTTTGTGTGTTGTGGTCGTAACCACATGGCAATGTGGAATGGGGTCGTTTAAAATACCTTTGGCAATCAATCCTGCTGGGTGTGAAATATCAGCCATTAAAATAGCTCCTACACTATCCGCAATCTCACGGAACCTTTTAAAATCCATATCACGTGAATAGGCCGAAGCTCCTGCGATAATCAATTTAGGTTTTTCTTTTTTGGCAATAACTTCCATACTATCATAATCGATGTGCCCTGTTTCTTTAACTACTCCATAAAACACAGGATTGTACAATTTTCCAGAAAAGTTTACGGGAGAACCATGAGTCAAATGTCCACCATGGGACAAATCGAAGCCTAAAATCTTATCGCCAGGTTTTAAACAAGCTGCAAAAACAGCTGTATTGGCTTGACTTCCAGAATGCGGTTGTACATTGGCATAAGAAGCTCCAAATAAGGATTTTGCCCTATCTATGGCAATTTGCTCCACTTCGTCAACCACTTCGCAACCGCCATAATAACGTCTACCAGGATAGCCTTCAGCATATTTATTAGTCAAGACCGAACCTGCCGCTTCCATCACCTGATCACTGACAAAGTTTTCAGAAGCAATCAGTTCTAATCCGTTTAATTGTCGTTCTTTTTCTGCTTCAATAAGTTCAAAAATCTGTAGGTCGCGTTGCATATTTCCTTAATTTGTTAAATTTTGTCAAAAATAATAAATACATTAGTTAAATACATCAAAAAACATATATTTGAAATAGATTTAGTGAACAATTAATTAACAAAGCAACTATGCCATTATCTGCCAACAATCCTGATAGAACGTCGTGGCTTCACGTCGGTAAAAATTCAGATTTTCCTATACAAAACATTCCTTTTGGAGTCTTTTTGACCCGAGACGATATTATTACCATTGGAACCCGAATTGGAGATACAGCGATTGACATTGGTGCATTACACCAATTAGGTTATTTTGATGGCATTCCGTTGACAGATGATATCTTTCTTCAGGATACTTTAAATGATTTTATTGCAGATGGCAGAAAAACCTGGAGGGCTGTAAGAAATAGAATCGCACAAATTTTTGATAGCAATAACACCACACTTAAAAACAATACTAAACATAAGGAAATTGTCCTGTTCCGTTTAGATGAGATCGAAATGCAATTGCCGGTTCAAATTGGCGATTATACCGATTTTTACTCGAGCATTGAACACGCTACCAACGTAGGTTCCATGTTCCGAGATCCAGAACATGCCTTACTTCCAAATTGGTTGCATATCCCTGTAGGATATCATGGAAGAAGTAGTTCCATTATTTCTTCCGGAATCCCAGTGCATCGGCCCCAAGGTCAAACACTACCGGATGGGGCTACAGAACCTGTATTTGGCCCTTCCAAATTGGTCGATTTTGAATTGGAAATGGCTTTTATCACTACAGATGCCAACGATTTGGGCGAACCCATTCCAGTTGACGAAGCTGAAGAATATATTTTCGGATTGGTACTGTTGAACGATTGGTCGGCCCGTGATATCCAGAAGTGGGAATATGTTCCTTTGGGCCCATTTTTGGCGAAGAATTTTGCATCTTCCATTTCACCTTGGATCGTCACCCTAGATGCTTTGGAACCATATAGAGTTGAAGGCCCTAAACCTATTAAGACACAATTGCCTTATTTAAAATATAAAGGCAAAAAAAGTTATGATATCAACTTGGAAGTAGCCATTAGACCAAAGTCGGCAAAAGAAACCATTGTGAGCAAATCCAATTTTAAATATATGTACTGGAATATGTCACAGCAATTAGCGCATCATACCGTTAATGGCTGTCCTGTAAATTCTGGCGATATGATGGGCAGTGGGACCATTTCAGGTTCTACTCCCGATTCCTACGGTTCTATGCTGGAACTGACTTGGAAAGGTGAAAAACCGTTGACCATGAAAGACGGAACTGAACGAAAATTTATCAACGACTTCGACACGGTGATTATGCGTGGTTATAGTGAAAAAGATGGTACACGTATCGGTTTTGGGGAAGTTACCACCCAATTGCTTCCTGTTTATAATCCAAAGAAAAAGAAATAAAATAAATTCAATATATTTGGCGACCCTCAAAACAAAAATTAAGGGTCGTTTTTTTTTGGCATCAATTTTGAAAATACCCCTTCATAACCTTTAAATTGAAAACTTATGAAACGAATTTTACTATTCATAACATTAAGTATCGTATTACTTTCATGTGGTAAAAAACAGGTTGAAAAAGCCCTAAATACTGGTAATTATGACGCTGCTATCGAAGATGCTTTGAAAAAATTGGACAACAACAAGGACAAAAAACGTAAACAAGATTATGTTTTAATGTTAGGTGACGCTTATACTAAAGTGGTTGAACGCGATTTGAACACCATCACCCATCTTAAAAAAGATAATAATCCAGAACAGTATCAACAAATCTATGAAACTTATATGGACTTACATTTACGTCAGGAATCCATAAAACCCGTATTGCCCTTACAGGTCAAGGGTAAAACGGTGAAATTCAAATTCAACGATTACAGTAATTCTATTGTTGATTACCGTGAAAAGACTTCTGATTACTTATATGATAAAGGATTGAAATTGTTGGAGTCTGATGATAAGAAAATTATTAGGGAAGCCTATGATACGTTTAACTACATACAACAAATCAATCCTAACTACGAAGATACGAAAGCCTTATTGGAGGAAGCTCATCAACGTGGTACAACATACGTGATTGTGACCATTGAAAACCAGACCCATCAGATTATTCCAAGGCGTTTGGAAGACGATTTGCTTAATTTTAATACTTATGGCCTTAACCAGTTTTGGACGGTTTATCATGCGAACTCAAATCAAGACATAAATTATGATTATGCGATGCAATTACAATTGAAACAAATTAATATTTCGCCAGAACAAATTAAGGAACGTGAGTTTTTAAGAGAAAAAGAAGTTGTTGACGGTTGGCAATATCAATTAGATAGAAATGGTAATGTCATGAAGGACAGTTTGGGCAACGATATTAAAGTTGATAAAATTATTAAGGTCAGGGCACGTTATTTTGAATCTCTACAAACCAAGTCGTCCCAAATACTTGGTGATGTGGTGTATGTAGATTTAATTTCCAATCAAGTCATCAACAGCTTCCCTATTGATAGTGGATTTGTATTTGAAAACCTGTTTGCCACCTATAGAGGTGATGAACGGGCACTATTAAATGAAGACCGAAACCTTATCAGAAACCGACGTGTGCCATTTCCATCCAGCGAGCAAATGGTCTATGATACCGGCGAAGACCTCAAAGCAAAACTCAAGGATATTATTGGTAGATTTAGAGTTAGAAATTAGTTGTCATTGCGAGACTTTCTTTTAGAAAGTTGTGGCAATCTCTTTATATGAAACTAAAAAACTCCCAAATTGCTTTGGGAGTTTTTTATATATTACTTCAGTTCAATTCTATTATTTTTTAATCATCCATAACCAAGCGTCACCTATTTCGTCGTCCTGAACTATTTCAATAAATTCAAATCCATTCTTCTGCAAAATTTTTGTTGAACTATTATGCTCAGGAGCTGTCTTAGCAGTAATTATTATATTGGGATTTTCCCGTTTTGCAATGGCAATAAGTTCTTGACAAGCAAATGAAGCAATGCCCTGTCTTTCGAAGTCTTTAAATGTCCCGTAGGCGATTTCTACTGTACCATTTTGTGGTTTTCCTGTGAATCCCGCTGCACCCACTGCTTGATTATTTTTAAAAACAAAATAGCCAACCCACGGTGGATTGAATCCTATTTTGGGGTAAAAATCATTCATAGCATTAATAGTTTGTTGACAATCATTTGATGCATAAATATCATTGGTCTTGTCCTCGTCAATATTAATAATCTTTAGTTTCAAAACATCCATAAAAAATATTTTTACTGTAATAGGTATCTAAAATAAAAAAAGTCCTGTTTAAAACAGGACTTTTAACTACTAATTACAATAAATTATTCCATTTCCATAAATTCTTGTCTAACTAATTCTCCAGATTTTTTATCATAATATTCTATAATGAAGTTTCCCTCAGTATTAAAATACCCTATTCCAATAGTTTCAGCATTACGAAACAAATAATGATTTTCCTTATTGAATCTCACAATATTTCCAAAGTCATTAGGGTTCTCTTTGTTTTCTGATGATACCAAAAAGCCATTATTCATTTTTTTGAAATGGTATCGTTTTCCTTCAAATTCATAGAATCCAACTTCAACTTTTGAGTCGTATGAATTATCTCCATCATCATCTATTTCTATAGTCCTTTTAACTTTAACAGGACTTTCTACAATATCCTGATCCATTTTGTTTTTATCCTTTTCATCTAATTCAATACTTTGCTCTTTTCTTGTTGTAACTTTAATTTTTTTCTCTTTTACTTCTGTTCCATTGTCAACCTTTATGGTTGTTGTTTTTACTTCTTCAGAAACATTTTTTGGTTTTTCTTGTGCAAAAACAGGACCCGCAAGCAATAACAAGCAGACATAAATTATATTTTTCATCTTTTCAAGTTTTATTATTAATATGATGTAAAAATACAATTGCAAAAGGCGACCCCTGTTACAGGTTATTTGTTATTTTTTGTAAAATTCGCATCTGAAAACGATTAAATGATTGATTATTAATAAGTTATTTAAAATGCACAAAAGACAACTTATAGTTTGATTAAGTTTAGTCAAATTCTATATTGTTAAGATTTAATTCTGAAGTAGAAGCTATATAATCCATAACCACTTTGCTTTAAAGCATTAAACTTTCTTTAATCTATTCTAAGGTTATGTTGCCTTTCTCTGATTTTATTAAACACTTATCATTACTCTAATTTGGTATCGAATACGAGCCTTTATGTAGGCAGGTTTCTTAATTAGTTTAACAAAACTTCCTTATATCTCATTGCAGATAAAATAAAATCCACAACATGAATAAGTTCACAATGGATTAATTAGTTTTACCAAACCAAATCATTTTCCTAAAAATGTCTAAAGAAAAATTGCGAATTGATAAAACGTGTTTAAACTGCCAACATGCAGTTGAGCATCGCTATTGTCCAAACTGTGGTCAGGAAAATACAGAAGTAACTAAATCATTTCACCATCTGTTTTTTCATTTTTTTGAAGACCTTACGCATTATGACAGTACGTTCTGGAAAACTATTATTTATTTATTCTTTAAACCTGCCGCTTTAACCAAAGAATATTTGTCCGGAAAGCTCTTATCTTTTTTAGCACCAATACGTTTGTATATTTTTATAAGTTTCATAACATTTTTTTTAATATCCCTTTTACCTAACAGAACAATCGAAGTTGAAAAAGTTCCTGATGAAACTTCGAAAAAAGAAATTGTAATTCCTTCTATTGATTCTTTGCATATTGAGGAAAAAAGTATAGATGGCTTAACTAAAGTTGGCATATTGTCGCAACAAAATAATGACACATTAAAAAAAATATTAAATCAAACAAAAGGTATTGACAAAAAAGAAGCTGCTGATTTTGGTTATAAATCTGTCACAGAATTAGACTCAATTAAAAAAAATGGTGATAAAGAAGTAAAAATAAGTTCCACAGAATATTGGTTTCTTAAAAAATGGCTTACTGTTAAGCAAGAAAATACCAATGAGCAAATTATGGATAAGTTCATGCTTTCTTTTACCAAAAATTTACCAAAAGTATTGTTTATGTACATGCCCGTTTTCGCATTTATATTATGGCTTTTTCACGATAAGAAAAAATGGTATTATTTTGATCATAGCATTTTTACCCTTCATTATTTTTCATTTATACTTTTGTTGATTTTAATATTATTTTATCTAGATAAACTTATCCCACTATTAGGTAAAACTCCTTTTGTAGATTGGATTAATTTTAGTGTAAAATCCGCAGGTATTTTTTGGATGATCTATTATTATTTCCCTGCACACCGCCGTTTGTATGGACAACCTGTTATGAAATCCTTTTTTAAAAGTATCTCAATAATCATCATTAATCTGGTAATAATAACCTTATTGATTGTGGTTTTTGCTTTATTTACCTATATAAATATTCATTAAAATTTCATAATTCAAAATCCAATTTTCCAAACTTTATCGGAAGCCTCTAGATATTCTGGTAAAGCAGCCGAGCCATACCACATATACAGCTCAGGTTCCAAAAATTCGGCTTTTATAGCAGGATCGGATTGTAGCAAAAGCTTAGCTGCTTCAATAGTGGGCACATCTAAAATAAAAATTTCTCGATAGGCTTTTTCGTTTTTTTCAATAGGTCCAGCAACAATCATTTTCCGTTCCTTTACCAAATGCACAATATTGTTCATATGACCGGTAAAACAACTGTCAATCAAAACTTTATCCTTCGATTGGTTCTTACCAGACTTGAGCATGACAAATACATATTTTTTCATACCATAATCGTCTGCTCCAAGTTTGGTTG
>JBBKXS010000138.1:0-4541 GCA_037969605.1 Flavobacteriaceae bacterium | reverse complement strand
AAGACGTTCACTTTCATAATTAAAGTTTAATCGTGTGCGCTGTGAAATAAATGCAGCCGCATCTAAGGTATCTATTGCCAATGTTTTGTAACCATGACGGTATTCAAATCGTGGTCTTAACTCTGCCGAAACTTCAAAATTTTGTGCCAATAAGGGCAGGCTCAATGTTCCTAAGAGGAGAAATACTACAATAGTTCTCATGGGTTTGTGATTAAAATTGTTGGGCTAATAAATCGTTAATTTGATTTGATTTTGCTTATGGTGTTATTTTCAAAATGGTTGCAATGGTTTCTTCATTATTCACACCCAATCCTTCCTGTTGATACATCAATTCCCCTTGTGAATTAAAGACCGATATGATGTTGGAATGCGAAAAGTCTATAGGTGAAATCTCTTTATACTTTACCGATAGCACATTTGCAAATTCCCTGACTCCACTTTCTGTACCTTGCAAGAACATCCACTGTTCATCGTCCATTAAATTTTCTTTGGCATAGGCTTTCAACCGTGTAGGTGTATCGGTTTTTGGGTCGATACTCACCAATACAAATTGGATATCTTTTATTTTATCATCAGGAATTTGAGCTTCAATGTTTCGCATATCGGCAACCAATCTTGGACAGGCCGCTTTGCATGACGTATAAATCATGACCATCACCAAGGTTTTACCCTTTAGGTCTTTAAGCTGAATGGTTTCATCTTCTTCGGTATGCCATGTAGAGGTTAAATTGAAAATGGATTCCTCTGAAATTCCTGAATCTGATAATACCTTGGAAGTGTCTCCTACTTGTTTCAAATCCATATCACAAACTGGACAACTTCCAGGTTGATCATAGATTTTGTCGCCTTCACATTGCATTGGACACTGATACACCTGGCTTATATCGTTATTTGATTTCTTATTAGAATTACAGCTATGGACGGTTAGTGTTAATACAAACACCAACAACATATATTTTATAGGCTTCATAAATTTCTTATTTAACTAAATCTTTTACACATCGAAACCCTAAATTTTTCATTGAATATTTGGCTTTTAAACTGCCTCGAATGGCATAGCGCATAAAGGCTGCATAGTTCATTAGATCGGTTGCGTTTACGGCTGCGCTTCCACAAAAAAGATTAGAATCTTTGTCGACATCTTTACGAGATTCACCAGAAATAAGTACCGAATTGAAATCGAGTGTCCATTCCCAAACCAAGCCATGCAAATCATAAATACCCCAAACGTTTTTGGAGTTCAATCCAATGGTATTTTCATTGGATCTAGGTGCTTCATACCAAGCCAAAATTTCTTCGTTGTACGACGATTTAACGCGCGCATCTTTTGTAGTCTCATCGGCCATAGCTGCATATTCCCATTCGTCAACCGATGGCAAGCGTTTACCTTGACACTCACAATAGGCCTTGGCAGCAAACCAAGACACATAGGTCACAGGGCTAACAGGATTTTCAGAATCCTTAAGCTCCAGATCGTTTTTCCAATTCGTCAAATAACTATTATCCACAAATAATCTTAAAGCTTTTGATTTTTGCCATTTTGGATACTTTTTTACAAATTCAATATATTCATCATTGGTTACTGGATACACATCCATTTCAAAATCTTTGACTTCTACGACCGTCAAATCACGACCGTATAGCGGCAAATAGCGACTGCCTTGAATATGAACCATGCCTTCAGATTGTGCATACCCTATGGTTTGAACTATGAACAGGATGCATAATAATCTGAAGGCAAGGTTTTTCATAATGATATTACTTTTTATTTTTAACTTTGTCTATCATTTCTTTAGTAACTACTTTTTTGGAATTACCCCAACTGTTATATACATAAGTTAGCACATTAGCTATCTCTTCAGAAGAGAGCATTTGGCGTGTCATAACACTATTATATTTTTGGCCATTTACAGTAATTTCACCAGTTAATCCATTAACCACAGCACCAATTGCGCGGTCTACATTTGCATTTAAATAATCTGATTTTGCCAATGGGGGAAAAGCGTTTGGAACCCCTTGTCCTTCAGCTTGATGACAGGCAAAACAGGTTTGCATATATTTTTGTTTACCAAACTCCATTTGTTCTTCAAATGATTTAGCAGGAATTTCTGATGCGACTATCTCATTGGTAGTTGGCATGGCTTGTATCCCTGGTCCTTCAGGTAAATAAATGTCATCACGAATCTCACCAGAATAAATTTTCTTATCCTTTTCACCTTCAACCTTAAGCATACCTAAGGCGCCTTTATTGAAAGCCCTGAAAATCGAGTGATCCACTAATATAAAAGTTCCAGGAACATCAACCTTAAACTCGACTATTGCAGCACCACCCGCCGGAATTAATGTGGTTTGTACATTTTCATTTATCAAATCGCCGCCTTCAACATGAACTTTATCAAAAATTTCTCCAATAACGTGAAACGAAGAAACCAAGTTTGGACCACCATTGCCCACAAAAAGCCTAACGGTTTCACCAACATTGGCTGTTATAGCATGATCTCCTGTTAAAGCACCTACTTTACCATTGAAAACAACATAGTCGGCATTTTCATCAACGGCCTTTTGCATATCGAAGGGTTGTAAACCCCGTTCTCCATTTTTTCCTTTGGTGTAAAAATCACCTTGCATGATATAATACTCCTTATCTACTAAAGGTAAACCACCTTCGGGTTCCACTAAAATCAAGCCATACATGCCATTAGCAATATGCATACCTACAGGAGCCGTAGCACAGTGATATACATACAAGCCAGGATTTAAAGTTTTAAAAGAAAACACCTTTTCGTGTCCAGGAACCACAAATGACGATTCAGCTCCACCACCGGGACCTGTAACGGCATGCAGATCAATGTTATGTGGCAGTTTGTTGTTTGGATGGTTTTGCAAGTGAAATTCCACCTCATCGCCAACCCGAGTCCGGATAAAACTTCCGGGAACTGAACCACCAAAAGTCCAGTATACATATTTTACACCGTCGGTCATCTCACCCTCCTTTTCAAGAATTTCCATTTTCACAATGAGTTTTTTGGCTTTTCTGACTCCTATCGGTGTAGGGACATTAGGTGGTGATGTGAGCTCTGCAATCATTTCCCTATTTACAGGAATATCTGATGCGTTGTCAATAACCGTTTCTTTTTTGTTAAAACATGAAGTAAAAAGTATCATAGTGGCCAATATAAAGCCCAGCAAAGGTTTAATCGGTTTCATTTGAATCGATTTTAGTTTTAGTGTCATAATTATAAATTTTGTAAAATTGAATTAATTTGTCTGATAATATTTGTTAAAAAATAATCGATGATAATTGATTTAATATAACATTTATCATTTATTAAATTTAATATTTAGTTAAAAATCTTTCCTTTTTGATTTGTATGAAATTCTTAATACTGGTAAAATAATCCAAATGGCCAACATAATGATCGATATGATAAGGCCAAAATTTGTACCAAAGAATTTTTTAAACACTGCTCCGGTATATCCTAATAAAGCAGAGATATCTAACTTAAGTAATATTAATGTTCTTGATAGGTCAATAGGATTAAGCATAGTCCCAAATAGTGATAATTTATCAAGGGGATAATCTTCAAAAAAGATCAACGACATTAAAAATAAGCCGTCATAAATTACCGCCAAAAAAAGCCAGAGTAAAATTGCGTAGCCAAAACCTTTTATTCTATTTTCATTCGATAAGGCAATATTAAACGCTAATGCCGTAAAAATAAAAGTAAGAAATGTTCCTGTAATAAGAAGTAGCGAAAAGTCCCAAATGGCAGTAGATTTAAATAGCCCATAAATGACGAACGGAATACCCAAGCCTAAAATTAAACTCATGGTTAACGAAATAGATACACCTAAATATTGTCCTAAAAATATGGTAGAACGCTTTAATGGCTGTGCCAATAGAAGCTCCGTAAATTCCTTTGAATTATAATAGTACATCACACCAAAAATGGTTCCTATCAGTGGTACTAGAACGATGATAACATTCATTAAAGTAATAACCGCTTTGGATAGATCATTATTTAAAAACAACAATACCACGCCCAGCAATAAATAAAAGGCGAAATAAATGTAGCTCCAGCGGCTTCGCATTAAATCGTAAAAACTGTATTTTAATATTTTAAGCATGATTATTAGTTAAGATAGACGCGATTGCATGTTCAAAATCAGGTTGATTGGTCTTTGCTTTAAGCTCATTGATGCTTCCTTTAAAATAAATTTTTCCTTCTAATAGAAACACAATTTCGTCGGACACTTCTTCGACAAAACTCATAATATGAGATGTAATTATTATGGTTTTTCCTTTGGCTTTTTCCGCTTTAATAAGTTCCTTTAATCTGATTAATGATATAGGGTCTAATCCTGACGTTGGTTCATCAAGGATAACCAATGGGCTATTAAACATAAAGGTTAAAACTATGTTTACCTTTTGTTTGGTACCTCCAGAAAGGTTGCCTAACTTTTTATTTAAAAAAGGTTCTAGTTTAAAAAGCTCTATTAAATCTTTATCTCCTGCCGCGCTTCCTCTTAAATCCTTAATC
>JBBKXS010000137.1:0-5481 GCA_037969605.1 Flavobacteriaceae bacterium | reverse complement strand
GTATTATAAATCAACAAATAGTTTTACTACAAGATTGAAATTATTAAATAATCTTAAAATTTTAAATACTATGAAAACCTTTAAAACAACAATCAAAAAATTTATGGCCATTATCCTGACTGTATTGGCAATTTTAATCTTTAATAGTTGTGAAGATTCTTTTGAGGATGAAATTATACCTCTTGATTCGTCTTCAAGCGAACAACTGATTTCGTGGAATAAGCTATTAAATCAATTAGATCTGGAATCGGAAATTGCCTTTGTTCAAAATGGTGAATCTATTCAGGAAGCCATTGACGGAGCATTACCCGGAGATATTGTATATATCGAACCAGGTAGCTATAGTGAAAAGATATCTTTTAATAAATCTGATCTCAAAATAATCGGTTTAAGCTTAACGCAAGGTGACCTAAAAATTAACAGCAATAATGAAAATAAAATTGACATTCTAAAATTATATGATCAGAAAAGTACTGATAGACTTCAAAACAAATCTCAAAATAGTGGAAAAGGCAATAGGATTAGCAATTTCTCTAGAACTGAACTCGGAAGAGGCATTGTTCATTATCAGTTTAACGTACGTATGGGACCAGATGATTTTGATGTTGTAAGAATCCATCGTGTTGTTCGTGAAAGCCGTCCCTATCATGTGATTCCAACAAAAGGTCATGTTTTTATGATTCATGGTGCCTTTACCGGATTTGACGGTACCTTTCTCGCAAATGGACTTGAATCAAATGATGATATCAATGCAGCAAACTCCTCTCCATTTTATTTAGCTTCAAAAAATATTGATGTATGGGGCATTGATATGGGTTGGACTATGGTTCCAAATTCAACTACTGAATTTTCTTTTATGGATGGTTGGGGATATGAAAAAGATGCAAGACACTCCTTAAAGGCTTTAAAGATAGCCCGTTTGATTAGAGGCTTTTCAGGACAAGGGTTTTCTGCTTTAAACTTATTAGGATTCAGTTCGGGTAACACCGTTGCCTATGCTGCTGCGAATAGGGAAACCCAAAAACGATGTAGAATGAAACGACATATAAAAGGCATAATCACAGTTGACAATGCATTTAAAGTTCCAGATGGGGATAGTGGATGTGCGTCTGCTGAAACAGTTGCAGCTGAAATCGCTGGTGGGCAGTTTCAAAATGAAAATGGAGCTTTTTTTAGTTTATTAGGCAATTTGGCTATTGGAGATCCTGAAGGAGAATCACCAATATTTGGATCCGATTTTTCAAATATCGAGGCATTCAGGTTCGCCTTTTATACTCCAAATGTAATTGGGTTTTCATTCTTTGCAGGCGATCTTGAAGGTCCTTTTTACTCTGAAGAGGAACGGGCTTTAAAAGCGGTATCCAGTTATTCCCATTTCATGCCCAATCTGTTATGGCAAGAAATTGATGCTGTGAATTGTTCTTCTATGGATGTTACCTTTGACGATTACCTCCACTTAATAACACTACCAATTCTGTATATAGGTGCCGAAGCTGGATCAGGGTCTGAAGCCGGTTTTTACACGGGTGGTTTAACTGCAAGTACGGACATCACTAACCATTTGGTGAACTCAATTGGGCATGTAGATACAGTAATTGGCAACGATGCCGATCAAAACGTTTGGTCTTTGTTGCGTAATTGGCTTAAGAATCACAACTAAAAAGATGAGTCAAGTATAGATTTAACCGACTACCGCTGCTATTAAAGGTAATATGATATATGCCGTTAATTTTAAATTTTTTATTGCTTTACCACCAATTTTTGGTGGAGATTATATTTCAACAACTCCATATGAAGTAGTGGGTGTTAAGTTAAATTAATTGCTAATTCCTATTTTGAAAATGCCTGATCCTGTTCAGGCATTTTTTTTTAATTTTTTAGTATTGTCATAATGAAGCACAATGCTTTGATATGAATCCGTTTCAATTGTTTATATCAGACGTTACCTGGCCTGCCGCAGGCAGGAGCGAAGTTCGACTATTTTTTTAATGAAGTAATCAAGGGTTGAAGTTTGTAGGTGAGTTTTTTATGTTTTTCATATCATCATGCTAAATATATGATTATTAATTAGTTAATGTCGCAATAAATTCCTACGTTTATTATTAGTAATAAGTCCTTCAATTCTATCCTATTTTTTTATCTACTTATTTAGTTGTGATATCTGTTTTCTAAAACCTCATTGGAATTCCAACCTAGTTTAAAAGTTAATATTGATTCATAGCAAAACACATTTATTAACTAAAAAATAACCAATTAATGAAAACAATTGAAAAATTATCTGTAGAGGCAGCCCTTAAGCTTGCCTTTTTGGCCGTGCTTTTTCTGGCCTTTTCCTGCAGCCCTGATACGGCGCTGGACCCTGAAAACCTAGAGGTGGCGAATGCCAAATCTTCATCAAATTCTGTTTTGAAAGTGATAGCCAGAGGTGCTAACCTGCATGGAGCCAATGGTATTGACATTGGACCAGATGGCAATCTATACGTCGGGAGTGTTAATGGTGAGGAGATTGTCGTAATGGACAAGCAAAACGGTAAGATCATCAAGAGACTTGGTCATGAGGTAGGGGTAAAGGGTCCTGATGATCTTGTGTTTGGCCCGGATGGATCGCTCTACTGGACTAACATCCTGGTTGGAACCGTAGGACGATTACAACCGGATGGGACAACGACCGAACAGTTTGTTGCTCCTGGTGTCAATCCGATTACGTTTTCAGACGATGGGCGTCTCTTTGTGGCACTTGATTTCCTGGGCGACGGCTTATATGAGCTTGACCCTAATCTTAGTGCGGATCCAAGACCTATAATCGAAGCCACTGAAGCAAATCCTTTCCCTCTTGGTTTTTTCAATGCATTTGACTTTGGTGCTGACGGGCGCTTGTATGGACCTCTGTTTGCGGCAGGTTTGGTAATAAGTGTGGATGTCGGTGATCCTGGTGATCCTGTTTCATTGAACCCATGGGGTGATGGAACCATACAGGTGGTGGCAACTGGATTTGAGAATCCGGCATCTGCAAAGTTCGGCCCAGATGGAATGCTTACTGTACTGGATCAAACAGGTGAGGTTTTTAAGGTAAATCCTCAAACCGGTGAAAAAACATTGTTTGCTCACCTTGAATCAGGGCTTGATAACATGGTCTTTGACTCAGATGGTACCCTATATATGACCAATAACGACCATGGTTGGGTGGCCGAGATATTACCAAGTGGGAAATCTCGTACCATTAGCAATGGGGGAATGATACGACCTATGGGTCTGGCTGTTTTACCAGGGTCGAATAATCAAGATGCACTGTTTGAGGCAGATATATTCACATTAAGACAATTCAATGGACTTACTGGCAGAAAGGAAAATATTTTTAGAGGTGCGTTGGTCCCTTCAGGAAATTCGCCGTCACTGGTTTTACCCTTCAGTCTTTCAGCCGATGGGAACAACCTAGTAGTTTCTTCATGGTTTAGTGGTGCAGTACAGGTCTTTAATCCTCAAGCTAATCAAGTCCTTGAGCACTATCCCATGGGTGCTCCTATTGATGCCGTCAGATTTAAGGATGATATTGTAGTGTCCGATCTAGGATTGGGTGGCGTAGTCTGGGCAAGTGACCATTCCATGATACTGCCAATAGACAATGCAAATGTATTTGCACCTGGAGGTTTGGCTACTGATGGCGAAACCGTATGGATGGCCGACTGGGGCACAGGCATAATATGGCAGATAGATTTTGAAGGTAATACCCCAAGTACACCGGTTCCTATTGTATTTGGTCTATCGTTTCCCGAAGGATTGGCATTTGAAAAAGAAGGTAGCTTGTTGGTGGTTGAAACGGGTACTTCACGTCTATCCCGTATCGACTTGTCCACTGGAGAGGTGACTAAGGTTGTTGATGGACTTAAACTGAGTGGACCTGGTCTGGATGGTTTTCCTCCAACCTGGGGATTTGATGGTGTAGCCGTTGGTCCATCCGGTGACATTTATGTTTCGGGTGGCGGAGCGAATGTTATTTATCGCATCTCGCAAAATAAAAGTTTATAAAGATAATTGAAAGAAGGTTTCCAACTTTAAGAGTTGAAGTGTCTTATCTCAGTAAAGAAAAATATTCCAGAGTTTTAATCTCTGGAATATTTTTTTAACATGCTTTCTGAAAGCAGCCTTTCAAGAGGTCTTCTAATTTTACTTCTTTAAGTTATGAACACGCTGTAACAATGTGGGGTGTGAGTAATGGATGAACACATAAGCTTTTTATCTGACGCAGAAAGTGTTCAGTAACTGACCTTTAAAAGCTCTTTATACTGTTTGGCAATCGCCGCATTTTCTTTTTCTATATCAACATCTGTCATAAAACTAAAATAGTACAAAGATGTTTAATAGCCAACAGGTTTAATGATTTTTACTGTTTTAATTGAGAAGTGTAAAAATTAGTGTTTTAAAATTTTTATATCATCAATTAATCGTTGGATTTCTATATCGTCTATACCATCATAAATACCACGGATTTGTTTTTGTTTATCAACCAGAACAAAATGTGTTGTATGAATGAAATCCTGTAAACCACCATCGCCTTGATCCACAACCGCAAAATAGCTTTTACGAGCCAGTTCATAAATGTGTTTTTTATTTCCTGTGGTCACATTCCATTTGGAGTCTATAACACCTTTATTTGTTGCATATTCCCGTATAACTGGAATACTATCTATATCTGGTGTTACAGATATCGAGAGAAACTTTATATCATCATCATTAATAAACTCGTCTTGTAATTTCACCACATTGTCGGTCATAATAGGGCAAATGGTAGTACAACGTGTAAAAAAGAAATCGGTAACATAAATTTTATCTTTATAATCCTCCTGTGTAATGGTGTCTCCATTTTGGTTTATTAGCGTGAAATTTGCAACGGTATGATTTTTATTAACGCCTTGAATACTTTTATCAACTAATTTTGGATTTACATTTGCAGGATTATAAATAGGCAATTGCCTATCGGTTGATTGGCAGCTGATAATAACCATAAAAATGAAAAGTATGTATATGTGTTGAGTTGATTTCATTAAGAAAATTAACTGGTGTTTTGATTAAGAAATGCTTGTGCTTCTTTTAATTCTGATCTATCACTGTTAGAGTTTTCAGTTAGCTTTAATAAAGCTTCAAAATAATATATTGCTTTTTCTATGTTTCCAGATTGTTTAGCAGCGATAGCAGCACCATATAGCCCATTGAACCTATTCGGGCGAATTTTTAAGTTTAATTCATAGGCTTCTAAAGCTTCGGCTGGATTATTTAATTTCATTAATAGATCACCCAAAAGTTCCTGAGCAGATAAAACTTCACCTGGCGTTATTGGCTGTTTTTCAGTATTAAATTCCAATTCTGCTGCTAATTTCATTAATTTTAATGCATCCTCGGTATATCTTTCTGAAAATTTAATCCAAGCATCAGCAGCATTTACCATAATCAACACTTGGTTGGCCATGTAATTATCTTCTCTTT
>JBBKXS010000136.1:0-8218 GCA_037969605.1 Flavobacteriaceae bacterium | reverse complement strand
TGAATGGAAATTTTGCCGAAATAGTAGATACGACTAAGAGTGAACTAAAATACTTGCGAGAATTATTGTAATGCATTATGAAGTAAGTTATTAAAATATGAATCCAAACAAAATCAAGAAATATTATATTAAAGCAATAAAAAATTCATCTAGAGCAATTCCAGAATTAAAAAAAGCTTTAAAAGATAATTTTATAGATGGATCAGCAATGGTTTATTTTAATAAGTTTAATAATTATTAAATATAACTTTCAACAAATTTAAATAATTGGCTTTGGTTCGAGTCCCCTCCAGACCGCTTTTAATACTCGAGAAATCGGTTGTCTCATTAAGAAGGGTAAATATTATTAATGAGATTCCTGCTTTGCAGGAACAAGATGTTGTGTTGTCCCAAAGTAAATTCGGGATTGTAGTAATACCAGAGCGCTTTGATATTCCAATGGAAAGCTTTCCTTTTTTCTTAATAGAAGATTGGGATGTTTTTTTGTTTTATAACAGTTTGTCAACTTTTTTATTGGAAATTAAGATTGGGTTAACATCATATAGCTAGGTAAACTTTTGCTTTAACTGTGTTGTTAGGCCATTCAAGTATGAAGATGGAAAGATTTAGCACTCGCACGTAAAAACAATTGAATATTTAAAAAAAGTAATATCTGCTTCTGATTTGAATTTATTTCATAAAGACAATCCTATTTCTCTTGAATTTGATTCACTGTATGACGTTTTTCCAGACGAAATAGACATGGAATTTACTTCCCAAAGAATTGGGTTCAAGCTAAAATCGTCACGTAAACCTTACAAAAATGTAAGTAATTCAATAATATAAGGCTTAATAAGGATTGAATTTAAGGACTAATGCCTTTGAAATCTTCAAAATTGGGCATGATCAATTTCACTTTACCTTTTATGCGGACCATAACACATGGTAATAGACACAGTAATATGGTAACACTAGAAATAATAAGAAGTTGGAGGTTAATATTTATATCTTTCACCATAAAGGCAAGGCTGATTATAGTAATATTAGCAATTGCGACCAATGAAGTTATTTGTATATGACTTAGACCGAGCGCTAGCAACCGATGGTGTATATGATTACGATCTGCACTAAACGGACTTCTATTGTTAAGTATCCGAATGATAAAAACTCTTATAGTATCAATAATAGGAAATGACAAAACCGCCAGAACTACTATGAACTCATTGCGAAAAATGCTTTGGGCAGGAACTGACGTTCTAATACCTAAAAACGAAATGGCCAAGTATGCTATTATAAAACCCATAAACAATGAGCCGGAATCGCCCATAAACAATTTAAGCTTATCGGACAGGTTAAATCGCAAAAAGCCGATTAAGGAACCTATTAAAGTAAAAGAAACTAACATCATCAAATTATTACCATCTAGGAAAAAGAAAACCCCAAAACACAGGCTGCAAACAACAGCAACTGTAGCGGCCAAACCATCAACTCCATCGATAAGGTTAAATCCATTGATAAGTATTAGAAATATCAAAACAGAAAATAAAACAGAGATGATAAATGGGAGTTCACCTATTCCAAAAAGTCCGCCTAGGCTATATATTCTAACATCCGTCAATAAAACCACTAAAAATGATGCAACCGTTTGTCCTATAAATTTTTTCGTGGGTGATAATCCAATTATGTCATCTTTCACTCCTAAAAAAAATAAAATAATGATGGCTGCAAAGAGAACCAACAGCTGACGCAATTCAGGATGACCCAGCGGGGTCAAACTCGACAACAAGCCAATGGACAACGAAAATGAAATGAACATTCCTACTCCGCCAAGATTAGGGACATTCCCGTTATGTTGGTGCCTCTCGTCAGGCTTATCTATAAACTTTTTCTCCTTGGCAAGATGTATGATCACCGGGAACATCTTTAGGGACAGCCATAAAGCCAAAGCCATGGCAAAAAATGCCGAAAGGTAAAAATTGGAGAACAGGTTATACAAAAATAACATTTTAAGCTTGATAACTTATTTAAATTATTAATAATGGTTGGTGCAATTTTTTTTTATACAGACTTTATATGTTGGTTGCCGCGTTATTAATTCTCTATTTTGCGGAACCGGTAGAATCAACCTTGATAACTGTTCCCGAAATTGAATACAGTTTTACATTTTTATTACCAACAAAATTTCATTATCCATCTACAAGACAAAGGTGCGACCTATTCAAACTTTTTTTGTTACATTGTATTTGTTGATTGTTATATAATTATTGTATAAAACTATTTAAAGCCTGTTTTTTTTATGACTTAAGCCCAGTCAAGTGCATAAAAAACCCTGAATATCAACATTCCATGTTTTTATGTGTTATAAAATGCGCCTCTTAGATCGTTAGTAGATAAATAACAGTCAAATTAGAAAGGGTATTTCTAGGAGAAATTCAGTAAATACTAAAACTAAAGAAGATCAGATTTTCTATGCTAGCTTAATCGAAATTTCGAATTCATTGAAATATCAATCGATTAAAAAGGCCTGTTTTTTTGTTGGGTTCTATTATTAAAACCAATATACTAATTGTAGAAAATGTTGAATGAGATTGCTGTCATAAATGCCATCTTTTTGGCCTAATTTAAATTTACCCATACTTTGTATTCTAATACTTAAGGCATCACTAAGCCGATATGAAACACCTACTCCTAAATTTGCTGACGCATGTAATGAAACTAATTGATAAAAACCAAAACCGCCATTTAGAAATAAATCTATTTTTTCTGAATTTAAAAAGTACTCACCAATGTATTGTTTTATATGAACATCTTCTGAAAAGTAATTATGATCTTCTACAATAGCAATGCCATCAATAGTGGAATTAGATGAAAACTTATTATGACTTAATAATGCCTCTACAGCAAATAATTCGCTAAACCTGTATTCAAAACCTAGTGATATAGGCTGTTCAAAAGCCCAATTGTCCGTATTTTTAAAAGGTGAGCGAGCTCCGGTATTATTTATGGCATTTATGCCAAGACTAAACCCAAAGGTATCATTGCGCCCTTGGGCATAGACCGAAATGCACACACTTAAAACTATTAAAAGTGAGAAGATTTTTTTCATTTTTGTAAAAGTTCATTACCAACAACATTTCATTGTCCATTTAAAAAACAAAAGTGCGACCGATTCAAACTTTTTTTGTTACATTATTTTTGTTGATTGTTATATAATTTTTGTATAAGACTATTTAAAGCCTGTTTTTTTATAATTTTACATCCACTAATGAATTTAAACGTTTATATTAAAATACGTTACGTTTATTCTAATTATAATTTTCATATAAATTGTAAAATACCCCATAATATAACCCTAAACCAAAAAATTGAAACATAAAACTCGTATCTTGTTTTAAAATATCCCTTATACAGTAAAACGATTGGAATTATATAATAGTAGCCAGATAAACATACCTTGGTTTGTAGTGTACGTAAAACCTAGAAACGAAAAAAAAGCAGCACAGCAATTGCAAGACCTTGGCCTTACTGTGTATTGCCCCCTAATCACTCAAATTCGCCAATGGAGCGATCGTAAAAAAAAGGTGGAAACTCCCTTAATACCCTCATATATATTTGTAAAGTTAGAAGAAAGCAGGCGAGATATTGTATTTCAGGTTCCCGGTGTACTGCGTTATCTATTTTGGTTAGGGAAGCCAGCAATAGCTCGCCACGAAGAAATTGTTGTTATGCAGCAATGGTTGCAAAACGATTTGCAAGAGGTACAAATAGGAGGAATACAATTAGGGGATACCTTATCAATTACCAAAGGGCCATTTAAAGGTAAAGAAGGTATTGTGCAACAAACGAGTAACAATAGGCTACAGTTAGTATTGTTAGAGCTCGGTATTAAAATTACCTTAACAAAACCAAAAGTAGCTTAGGGTATTAAATAAGACGTTTTGTGAGACCATGGCACGATGGGACTCAGATGGCGAAGCCGTGAAAAAAAGGCAATCATTACGAGCCTGCCTTTCGGCAGACAGGGAGTGTAGCGACGGCCTAATCTTTTTAAAAGAAACAGATTACTTCAACTTTTTTCAAAATTTAGCAATGACAAGACAAATTAAAACATATCCCTTTAGGTGTCTTTTATAGCTTTAAAAGAGGGAGCTTTAACTCGGGATTATCGAAAGGTTTACAAAATAAAATAGTAGTACTATGAGTAAAAAAATTGCATTTATAACAGGAATAACAGGACAAGATGGTGCTTATTTAAGTGAATTTTTATTAAAGAAAAACTATATAGTTCACGGTTTAAAACGCCGTTCATCTCTATTTAATACAGACAGGATAGATCATTTGTACCAAGATCCTCATATTGAAGGACGGAATTTTATTTTGCATTATGGCGATATGACCGATAGTACCAATTTAATTCGATTGATACAGGAAATACAACCAGATGAAATTTACAATTTAGCAGCAATGAGCCACGTACAAGTGTCTTTTGAAATACCAGAATATACAGGAAATGCTGATGGCTTGGGAACACTGCGTATTTTAGATGCTGTTCGTTTATTGGGATTAGAAAAAAAGACAAAAATTTATCAGGCGTCAACCTCTGAACTCTTTGGAAAAGTACAGGAAATGCCACAAAGCGAAACAACCCCTTTTTATCCTCGCTCACCCTATGGAGTTGCTAAAATGTATGCCTATTGGATTACTGTTAATTACAGGGAAGCCTATAATATGTTTGCTTGTAATGGTATTTTGTTCAATCACGAATCTCCTATAAGGGGAGAAACTTTTGTTTCGAGAAAAATTACGAGAGCTACTTCACGTATTGCATTGGGTTTGCAGGATAAATTTTATTTAGGAAATTTAGATGCCAAACGCGATTGGGGACATGCCAAAGATTATGTACGTATGATGTGGATGATTCTACAAGCGGATGAACCAGAAGATTGGGTAATTGCAACTGGTAAAACTACTTCCGTTCGTGATTTTGTACGAATGAGTTTTGGGGAGGTTGGTATTGAAATTGAATTTAAAGGATCAGGTATAGATGAAAAAGGTTTTGTGAAATCCTGTAGTAATTCAGCATACCAATTAGAAATAGGTAAGGAAGTGTTAGGTATAGATCCAAAATATTTTAGGCCTACAGAAGTTGACTTACTTATTGGCGATCCTACAAAAGCAAGAACAAAGTTAGGCTGGAAATGTATATATGATTTGCAAATGTTAGTAAAAGAAATGATGCAAAGCGATTTGAATTTGATGAAAAAGGAACAATATATTAAAGATGGTGGCTATACTACATTGAATTATTTTGAGTAGGACCGAGAGTTAAAATGACAGCATGGATTTATTTAATAACCAATAAACCTGACGGCGTGTTATATACCGGAGTAACAAGTGAATTAAAACATCGTATTAGAAGCCATAAAACAAAAAAGTATAAAAACTCATTTTCAGCGCGTTATAATTTAGATACGTTAGTTTATTTCGAGAAGTTTGATAGTATAATACGAGCTAGAGAAAGAGAAAAACAAATAAAAGCAGGTTCCAGAGCTAAAAAGATATTATTAATTGAATCGATAAACCCTGATTGGAAAGATCTTTTTGAAACATTGTAAAAGCTTTATGAGATGGCTTCGCTAAGCTCGCAAAATTGAACTTTTAACACTATTTTGAAAATGGACTTTGCGAGGAAGCCAGAGGCTGACGTGGCAAACTTCCAATACACAACGGAACATCTAACAAAATGCAAAAAAATAAACGAATAAATGAATAACGGAACCAACACATCTGGGCAGCGCATCACCCCATCACCGCATCACGAATATAGATTATGAAAATAAACAAAACTTCAAAAATATACATCGCAGGCCACCGTGGTATGGTAGGCTCATCGGTTTGGCGTGCATTGGAAGCGAAACAATATTCCAACCTGTTAGGCACGACAAGTAAAGAATTAGACCTGCGCAACCAAGCAGCAGTGAACGAGTTTATGGCTGCCGAAAAACCAGTGGTTATAGTAGATGCCGCTGCCAAAGTAGGTGGTATCCTAGCAAATAGTAAAGACCAGTATGGGTTTTTATTAGAGAATATGCTAATTCAAAACAATTTAATAGAAGCAGCACATGTAAACAATACCGAGAAATTTATTTTTTTAGGAAGTTCTTGCATTTATCCAAAACTGGCACCACAACCTTTAAAAGAGGAATACCTCTTAACAGATGCTTTGGAACCAACCAATGAGGGTTATGCTATTGCAAAAATTACAGGAGTTAAATTGTGCGAAGCCATACGCAGACAATATAGTAAAGACTTTGTAAGTTTAATGCCCACCAATTTATATGGCCCTTTCGATAATTTCGATTTGCAATCGTCCCATGTGTTACCAGCCATGGTCCGTAAATTTCACGAAGCCAAAGCGAACATTGAGCCTGTTGAACTGTGGGGAAGCGGAACACCCATGCGAGAATTTTTACATGTAGATGACCTCGCAAAAGCCATAGTATTTGCAATAGAAAACAAACTTCCTGAATATTTGTACAATATAGGCACTGGCAAAGATATTACCATTAAACAACTGGCCGAAACCATACAAAAAATCGTTGGGCATAAAGGGCCAATAGTTTGGGATACTACAAAACCAGATGGTACGCCCCGTAAACTGTTAGATGTTTCTAAGTTAAACAACCTTGGTTGGAAAGCAGAAATTGATTTAAAACAAGGGATTGAAAGCACCTATGAATGGTTTTTGGGGAATATCAAAATCCTAAAGAGAACATAAAAGCTTTAAATGGGAGGCATAAAGCAGCTAATATTATCATCTAAAGAGATTGTTTTTGACTTCTTTACCAAAGGACATGAACGCACTATTTTGGCGAAAAAAAATATTGTGGCGTCCTTTGGTATTAAAGTTATAAGTGTAGCAATTAATTTAGCTTTAGTCCCTTTAACAATTAATTATGTCAATCCAACCCAATATGGTATTTGGTTAACGCTAAGTTCCATAGTAGCATGGTTTAGTTTTTTTGACATTGGCTTTGGACAGGGTTTAAGAAACCGATTTGCAGAAGCAAAAGCCAAAGGAAATTTTGAAAATGCCAGGATTTATGTTAGTACAACTTATGCCGTTCTAACAATCATTTTTTTGGGTGTTTGGATATTGTTTTTTGCAGTTAATTTTTTTGTTGATTGGAGCAAAATATTAAACGCGCCACTCGAGATGGCAGCGGAGCTTTCTACTCTAGCCCTAATTATTTTTAGTTTTTTTTGCATACAATTTGTTCTAAAAACCATCAATATTGTTGTAATAGCCGACCAAAAACCTGCCCTAGCAGCTTTTTTAGATACTCTAGGGCAGCTATTAGCATTAATTATTATTTATATTCTGACAAAAACCACCGAAGGTTCTTTGCTTAATTTAGGAATTACATTTGGTTTTGTCCCGTTGCTTATTCTATTGCTTTCATCTATTATTCTATTCAATACAAAATATAGAGCTTATTCTCCAAAAATCAAGTATATCCGTTTTGATCACACGAAGGATATAATGAGCCTTGGGATTAAGTTTTTCATTATTCAAATCGGAGTAATTGTTATCTTCCAAACTACCAACATTATTATTACACAAATATTAGGCCCCGATAGTGTAACTATTTATAACATAGCCTATAAATATTTTTTTGTGACAGCGATGATTTTTTTTATTATACTTTCTCCATTTTGGTCTGCTTTTACTGAAGCATATACCCTTAAGGATTTTAACTGGATGAAATCAACAATTAAAAAACTTGAAAAATTATGGCTCATGTTACTTGCAATTATTATAATAATGTTATTGTTTTCTGATTTTATTTTAAGAATTTGGATTGGTGATGTTGTAAAAGTCCCTTTAGCAGTTTCTGCAACAATGGCTTTAAATATTATTTTTTTTACACGTTACAATATATACATGCTTCTTATAAATGGAATAGGAAAAGTTAAGTTACAACTAATCATTATAATTTCGATTTGTATTTGCTATATCCCTGTAGCTATTTATTCGATAAAGTCTTTTGATTTACCGGGGTTAATTTTAACCAATGTTTTCATCAATATTATATTTTCAATATTTAGTCAAATACAAATTTCAAAAATTATGGGAAACAAAGCTTATGGGATTTGGAACAAATAATACCCAAATTATAATACAAATCAGGATATATAAGTTATTAACTTCTTGATTTTAAAATATTTATCAAAAACA
>JBBKXS010000135.1:0-5107 GCA_037969605.1 Flavobacteriaceae bacterium | reverse complement strand
ACTTAATATAAAATGGAAAGAAGCTATTTTTTATAAAACTGTTATTAGTGACTTAACAGACTTAGCAGATGTTTATTATGACGTTTTAGTGTTTTTTAGCCCTTCCGGAATAGATTCATTATTTCTAAATTTTCCAGATTTTAAACAAAATAGTACCCTAATTGCGGTTTTTGGAAACACTACGGCCAAAGCTGTGGAAGACCGTGGTTTAAGAGTAGACATTACTGCTCCAACTCCAGAAACACCTTCAATGACTATGGCCTTGGAAAAATATATTGATAAAGTTAATAAAGGAAAATAAAAGGTCTTTATACAAATAAAAAAAGCGATTGAAATTCAATCGCTTTTTTTATTAAAATGTATAGCGCTGTGGTCCGCCTCGCCTGATTTCTTCGCTGGCGTAACTTTCAAATTTTTTGAAATTTTCTCTAAAGGCATTGGTTAATTTAAAAGCCATTGTATAGTAAGCTTCATCATTGTTCCATGTTGACCTAGGGCTTAAAACTTCGGTTGGAACTCCTGGACATGATCTAGGCTGTGCCACTCCAAATACTGAATGGATATGATAGTGATCATAATCATAAAGCCCTAAATCACCATTTAAAACCGCATTGATCATCGCACGAGTGTACTTTAATTTCATTCGTGTACCTACACCGTAAGGCCCACCGGTCCAACCTGTATTGACTAACCAAACGTTAACACCGGATGCTTTCATTTTATCACTTAACATTTCGGCATATTTAGCAGGATGCAAAGGCATAAACGGCGCACCAAAACATGCTGAAAAATTAGGAGTTGGTTCAACAATGCCCGCTTCGGTACCCGCTACTTTTGCAGTATATCCCGAAATAAAATGATAGGCTGCCTGACTAGGGGTTAATTTAGATATCGGAGGTAAAACGCCAAAAGCATCGGCCGTTAAAAAGAAAATATTTTTTGGGTTTTTACCAATTGAAGGCACTTGAATATTATCAATATGTTCAATGGGATAACTCACTCTCGTATTTTGCGTAATGGATACATTTTCATAATCTACATGCCCTTCACTATCCAAAACCACATTTTCTAGGATCGCACCCTTTTTAATGGCTCTGTAAATATCGGGTTCTTGCTCTTCTGAAAGATTGATTACTTTTGCATAGCAACCTCCTTCGAAATTAAACACTGAATTTTCATTCGTCCAACCATGTTCGTCATCACCAATTAAACGCCTCTTAGGATCTGCTGACAAGGTGGTTTTTCCAGTTCCCGAAAGGCCAAAGAAAATAGCCGTATCACCATCTTTTCCAACATTGGCACTACAATGCATTGGCATAGTGTTTTTGAAAACAGGAAGTATAAAATTCAACGCTGAAAATATCCCTTTTTTGATTTCTCCTGTATAACCTGTCCCTCCAATTAGGGCAATTTTACGTGTAAAATCTAAAATGGCAAAGTTATGTTCACGGGTTCCATCTACTGCAGGGTTCGCTCTAAAACCTGGTGCATTAACAATGGTCCACTCGGGTGTAAAGGTTTTAAGCTCCTCTTCATTTGGGCGCAAAAACATATTATACGCAAACATATTGCTCCAAGAGTGTTCATTGATTACGCGAATATTAAGTTTGTAATGTTCATCGGCACAAGCATAACAATCTCGTACAAATACTTCCTTATTAGATAGATACGCGGTTACTTTATGATATAATCTTTCAAAAGTATCTGGTTCAAAAGGGATGTTGATATGACTCCACCATACACGATCCTTTGTAATATCGTCCGAAACAATAAAACGGTCTTTTGGCGATCGCCCAGTAAACTCACCTGTATTGACGGCCAAAGCTCCAGAAGAAGTTTCTACCCCCTGTCCTTTTGCAATGGTGATATTATGAAGTTGGTCTGGGGATAACTGGTAGTGAACTGTGGCATTTTTAATTCCGTATTGTTCTAACGAAATCGTTTTCGAATCTTGGGTATATTCTACCATGATTTGTTTATTTTTCTTTGTTGTGCAAAATTAAAACAATATTTTAAGGTGACCATTAAAAACCTTATTTATCCGACTTCAACTTCAAAAATTTTATGAACATGATACCCCAGGAGATTACCAAAAGCAATCCGCCTATTGGTGTGATAAATCCAATACTTTTAAAATTAAACCCTGATAATTCATTAGTTGCCAAACCATAAATTGAACCAGAAAAAAACAAAATTCCAATCACAATAAAATAATATAATAGTTGTTTTGTTTTGGCAGTGAATACTGATGTTGTGCCAATAAACAATAGCACAATGGCATGGTACATTTGATAACGCACACCTGTTTCAAAAGTTTGGATCGATTCCATAGTAATTAATCCTTTTAAACCATGTGATGCAAATGCGCCTAACAGTATTGCCAACATTCCTAAAGTTGAAGCGGCGATCAAAATTAATTTGTTCATATAAATTTAAGTTTTGGACTAAGAGAACCCTTAGTATTTAGTAAATTCGTAATCACAAAATTACTCAACTAATCTCATTATGCGAAACATTTTAATTTTTGGTGCCGGTAAATCGACATCTTACCTTATAAAATATTTATTGGACAAATCCTTTGAAGAGGAAGTACATATTATTATAGCGGATAAGAATATTAGTCATGCCAGAAAGCTTATAGGTAATCATGAAAATGGCCAAGCGATAATGCTTGACATTTCAGATAAACACGCACGTATTGAAGCCATAAAAAATGCCGATATTGTGGTGTCAATGCTCCCAGCGCGTTATCATATTGAAATTGCAAAAGATTGTATTTCTTATAATAAAAATATGACCACAGCATCTTATATTACCAAAGAAATGGAGGATTTGGATAAATCGGTGAGAAGCAAAGAACTCATTTTTATGAATGAAATTGGGGTTGACCCAGGGATTGATCACATGAGCGCCATACAAGTTATAGATCGAATTAGGGCTAAGGGAGGGAAAGTAATCCTGTTTGAATCCTTTACAGGAGGCCTAATGGCACCAGAAAGCGATAACAATTTATGGAATTATAAATTTACTTGGAACCCAAGAAATGTAGTATTAGCTGGTTTAGGTGGTGCTGCAAAATTTTTGCAAGAAGGCACTTATAAATACATTCCGTACAATAGACTTTACCGACGCACAGAGTTTTTAGAAGTGGACGGTTATGGCCGTTTTGAGGTCTACGCTAATAGAGATTCTTTAAAATACCAGAGTGCTTACGGTCTGGATGATGCCAAAACCTTATATAGAGGTACCATGAGACGTGTTGGTTTTAGCAGAGCTTGGAACATGTTTGTACAATTGGGAATGACGGATGATGAATATACGATGGAAGATAGCGAACATATGAGTTATCGTGATTTTGTAAATGCTTTTTTACCTTATAGTCCAACAGATTCTGTAGAACTTAAATTCAGACATGCCCTTAAAATAGAGCAAGACGATATCATGTGGGATAAATTAGAAGAGTTGGAAATTTTTAGTTCCACTAAAAAAGTTGGTCTTAAGAATGCAACACCTGCGGAAATTTTACAAAAAATTTTAATGGAAAAATGGACTCTTCAACCTAATGAAAAAGACATGATTGTGATGTACCACAAGTTTGGATATGAGCTTGATGGAGAAAAAAAACAAATCGATTCCACCATGGTGGTATTAGGCGAAGATGACACCTATACTGCTATGTCCAAAACAGTTGGCTTGCCTTTAGCCATTATAACATTGGCCATTTTAAATGAAAAAATTACAACTCCAGGAGTTCAAATACCACTTAAAAAGGAAGTCTATGAACCTACCCTGAAAGAACTTGAAAACTACGGTATTGTGTTCAAGGAAAAAGAAGTTCCGTATTTAGGATATAATCCTTTGAACATCTAGTGACTTATAAATTGTAATGGATTTGTTACTTTTGTGTTATAATTTGATAACAAACAGCACATGAAGATTATAAATCAAAACGTAGAGATTGATGGTATCGATAAACAGATTCTCCGTGCCTTAATGGAAGATGCGAGAACTCCTATCTTGGAAATTGCGCGTCATGTAGGGATTTCAGGAGCAGCCATTCACCAACGTTTGCGAAAGCTTGAAAAGTCTGAATTGATCTCAGGTTCCAAATTTATTATCAATCCAAAAGCACTAGGTTATACCACTATGGCCTTTGTGGGTATATATCTTGACAAGGCGATGAACAATCCTGAAGCCGTAAAACAGCTTCAGAAAATTCCCGAAGTATTAGAATGTCATTATACCACGGGAAACTGGAGTATTTTTATCAAAATATTATGTAGAGACAATGAGCATTTAATGCATTTGTTGAACAAAGAAATCCAATCCATACCGGGAGTTTCAAGAACCGAAACCTTCATTTCTTTACAACAACAAATAGATCGACAGATTAAGGTTTAAATATTTGTCATCCTGAACTTGATTCAGGATCTAAAACAAAAAAGGCTTCAAAATGAAGCCTTTTAAATTATCTATTTCAAAAATTATCTTCTTCCTCCAAATACCAGAAGTGCCCAATATATCAAGGATGCCAATGCACCGATAGCCGCAACAAGATACGTACGTGCTGCCCATTTAAGTGCATCTTCTGAACCTTTATACTCTTCCGGTGTTACCATGTTTTTAGCTTTTAACCATGCCAAGGCCCTATTACTGGCATCATACTCAACTGGTAATGTAATAAAACTAAATATAGTTGCCATCGCCATAAATATTAAACCGGCAACGGCTATCCAGTAGCCCATTCCAACACCAGCCGCAGCACCTAAAATTAAGCCACCAATAACTAACCATTGTGACATTCCCGAAGTAACGCTTACCACAGGAACCAATTGCGAACGCATGGTTAACCAAGCGTAGGCTTTGGCATGTTGTACCGCGTGTCCACACTCATGGGCAGCAACTGCAGCCGATGCAGCATTACGCTGATTGTAAACAGATTCACTTAAGTTTACGGTTTTGTTTTTAGGGTTATAATGGTCAGTTAGTTGACCCCCAACCGAAATCACTTCAACATCATAAATCCCATTATCCGAGAGCATCTTTTCGGCGATTTCCTTACCACTCATGCCATTGTGCAATTGCACTTTAGAATAATGCTTAAATT
>JBBKXS010000134.1:0-2735 GCA_037969605.1 Flavobacteriaceae bacterium | reverse complement strand
GATCTAAAGGATTCAAGGTTTTATCTTTTAAAGCAGGATGATCTGCCGGTATAAAATTTGCTCTAAAATTTGAATATGTAAATCCATTAGGGTTAACTGGATCGCCATTTGTATGATGGATATTACCTCTATATTGGTTCAAGAATTCCCAAACTACATCTCCATCAGCTGTGACTTCAAAATAGCGGCCTTTTGGCCCTTCATTTATAAAGGTATTCCCATTTTTCATACGTTCGGCACCAGATATAAAACTTCCAAAGAACGAAATGGTATCTTTTGCTATATATTTCCATTCTGGCTCTTTTGGACCAAATCGCTTATTTTCCATTAAAACATAATTACCTTTGCTATCGGTTAAAGGCTTTATTTGATATATAGCCGAATAATCAAGACTATCTTTTCTGTCTCTTCCTGAAACATCATTATTAAAAAAAGTAAGACTGCCTTCTCCTGGATGTCCTTTTTCAATCCACCTCACATCATGTTGTCCAAAAGACTGTTGATCTAAAGAATCGCCTTGACGATAATTTCGTGGATTCCCCCAGCGATATAAAAAATCTCCTCCTTTTCCCCAACGACCACCTTTATGACCAGCGGCTTCAACGGAAGTCGTGCTATGGTCGATGATAAATATTTCGCTTAATGCTGGAGAACTAAAGGCAATTTGATCTAAATCCGGATGATAATTGATGGCATTTAAATGAAACACATCTGAACCCCTGTTGTCAATTGTCGTATTCCTTCTAGTTCTGTGCATTTTAAGCAGGACATCCAAACTATCTTGAGTAATAGGATCAGGCAATTTTTCGTCTTCCGCGTTAAAGTCTAATAGTTCTGGATGTGCTGCCACATCACCATATTTATCCTTTTTTGCATCAAAATCCTGAATCAAATGGTCCCAAATATGCCATTCCCACACCACTTTGCCATGGGTTTTATCAGTAGGTTGGATTTCAACTATTCTTGACGTCCAAAGTCCAGCTTTGGGAGTCAACTCTGGTTTTCTTCCAGCCTGAATAACCTCGTCAGCAGATCTTGCTTCCCATGCAATGGCCAATACATTTCCATTGGGCAATACCGCAATGTCATGATGGGCAAGATAGTCTTCAGTGGCATATTCAAAATCCCAAAGCATTTTGCTGTCCCAGCTTATTTTTTGGATTCTTCCAGCCTCACCACCACCTGCAAATACTGGAAAATCAGGGTCAATCGAAAGACAGCTAATTGACCCATCATCGTTTAAATATGGGCTTAAAATACCATAATTGCCTTTCCATTCATGAACCACTTCCCCTTTACGATTGATAAGATAAATCGATGCCGAATTTGTTGGAACGAACATGACGTAACCATCTGTTAAATTATCAGAAGTTTTGGTAAGACCTCTCGGAATATGGATTCCAAACATGTTTCGATCTTGACCATGAGGCTGAGCTGAAACCATATCAATACCAAAAAAGATAAAACTGGTAATTAAAAGGGCTGCAAAATGAGTACTTTTTTTCATTAGAAACTTATATTCGATGGTTGGTTTATTTATTCGCTTTTCTGTTCTTTTTTACCTTCTTCCTTTGGCGGTAACTTAAAAATTTTAGGTTGTGGATCCAAAGGCACCAAAGTTTTGTCCTTTAAAGCAGGATGATCTGCCGGAATAAAATTGGCCCTAAAATGAAAATAGGTCAAAGGCATTGGTGACACGGGATCACCATTAGAATGATGTATATTCCCTCTATATTGACTCAAATATTCCCAAACAATATCACCATCTGGTGTGACCTCAAAAAAACGTCCTTTTGCACCTTCGGCAATAAAGGTATTACCGTTTTTCATGCGCTCTGCCCCAGAAACAAAACCTGAAAAAAACGAAATGGTATCCTTCGCAATATATTTCCATTCGGGTTCTTCTGGCCCAAATCGTTTATTTGGCATGAGCACATAATGGCCCTTATCATCGGTCATTGGTTTTATTTGATAAATGCTCGAATATGCAAGACTATCCTTTCTTTTAATTCCTGGAATTGCATTATTAAAAAAAGTGAGACTGCCTTCACCGGGATGTCCTTTCTCAATCCAACGCACATCATGTTGCCCAAAAGATTGCTGATCGGTAGAATCGCCTTGGCGGTAATTTTGTGGATTGCCCCAACGGTACAATAAATCGCCTCCTTTTTCCCAACGACCTCCACTGTGGCTAGCTGCAACTTTAGTTGAAGTGCTGTGGTCAATAATAAATACTTCATTTAAATTTGGAGAGCTAAATGTTATTTGATCTAACTCAGCGTTATAATTAATAGCATTTAAATGATAGGCATCAGAGCCTTGGTTGTCAACAGTCTGATTTCTCCATAGGCGACGCATTTTATGCAATACTTCCATGCTGTCCTGCGAAATAGGTTTAGGCAATTCTTCCGCCACATTAAAATCCAAAAGTTCAGGATGCGCCGAAACGTCTCCGTAATTATCCTTTTCTTTATCAAAATCCTGTATTAAATGGTCCCAAAGATGCCATTCCCAAACCACTTTGCCATGGGTCTTATCTGTTGGTTGGATCTCTACAATCCTTGAGGTCCAAAGCCCTGCTTTAGGAGTAAACTCGGGTTTTCTCCCCGCTTGCATGACCTCTTCATAAGACCTTGCCTCCCAAGCAATGGCCAAAACATTTCCATTGGGCAAAACAGCAATATCATGATGTGCCAAATGGTCCTCGTCGGCATATTCAAAATCCCACAACATTT